>DAOLKI010000014.1:0-14615 GCA_035331665.1 Rhodocyclaceae bacterium | reverse complement strand
ACGATTGTTCGAACGCGCCCCGAATCGCCAGCAGAATGCGTTCCAGAAGGCCTTCGTCGCCCTCGTCCGGCAGAAACACCCCGAAGGTATCGCCGGCAAGCCGTGCAACGAGGACGTCGGGACCCACCGCCCCGGTGATCCGGTCGGCGGCATGGCGCAGGATGTCACTGCCCGCCTCGTACCCGAACGACGCGTTGATGCGCATGAACCGGTCGAGGTCTATGTGCAGCACCGTGCCGGCAGGCCGCCCTCCGCCATGTTCCTTGGCAAGGATCCACTCGGTGACGCGGGAGCAGAACAGGTTGTGGTTCGGCAACCGGGAAAGGGAATCGTAGAACGCCAGTGACCGGATGCGCCCGTCCGCTTCGCGCACCGCCCTGCGGGCCGCGGCATTCCTGAGTTCCCGCTCGATGACCGGCATCAGGCGGGAGATGTTGCCTTTCTCCACGTAGTCCTGCACGCCCTCCCGCATCGCGGAGACCGCCTGCTGGTCGCTGATCTGCCCGGAATATATGATGAATGGGATATCCCTCTTGCTCGCCTTCAAGGCGCCCAGGGCCGCCAGGGAACTGAAGCGCGGCATGTCGTGGTCGCAGATGATCACGTCCCAGTCCCCGTCGGCGAGCGACTTTTCCATATCGGGGGCGCAATCGACACGCTGGTAATGCAGCCGCACGCCCCGCGCCTTCAGTTCCGAGAACAGGAGGAAGGCATCGTCCTCCGAGTCTTCCACCATCAGCATGCGCAATGTGGGCTGCCGAGTCATGGTTTGCGCCCCCCGGGGCGGCGCGCTCCCGGTCGGGCGTCCTGTAGCGTAGCGACCCGGTTGCGCCCTTGCTGTTTGGCCGCGTAGGCGCCCTCGTCGGCCGCCTTGATCAGGCCCTCCATGTCGGTCATGCCATCGTTGCGTTGAGCGACTCCGATGCTCGCCGTGAGCCCCACCAGGGCGTGGTCGCCGCCCACGCGGATCTGGGCGACGGCGGTGCGCACACGCTCGGCGACCTGCAGGCAGGGCGTCAGGGTCGTGTCCGGGCATATGACGAGGAACTCGTCGCCGCCGGTGCGGCACACCATGTCCTCCGTCCGTACGGCTTCCCGGGCCGCATTGGCGAGGCGGCGCAGCACCTGGTCCCCGATGTCGTGCCCATGGTGATCGTTGATTTCCTTGAACCGGTCCACATCGATGACCATGCAGCACAGCGGCCGTTCGTGCCGGGACGATGAGGCCCATTCCTGCTGCAGGCGTTGCATCGCATAGCGACGGTTCGGCAGGCGTGTCAGCGGATCCGTCAGCGCGGCCGCGTGCAGGCGCCGGTTGGTGACGGCAAGCTCGCTGGCGAACCGCCGGATCTCCTCCCGGTCCTTTTCGACCTCTTCCTGCAACTGGACCACGCGTTGCCCCGCGCGCAACCGGGCCGCCAGGACGCGCGGCCGCAGGGGTTTCCCGAGAAAGTCGTCGACGCCGGCCTCGAAGGCCTCCACCAGATGATCATCGTCCTCCAGCGCAGTGAGGATCAGGATGTAGATGGACCGTCCCACCCGGCTCTGGCGCAGGGCGCGCGTCAACTGCAGGCCATCCATCTCCGGCATCAGCCAGTCGATGACCATGATCTGGGGATGCACCTCCATCGCCTTCTCGAGGCCGCGAACGCCGTTGTCGGCCTCGAACACCTCGTGCCCCGCGGCCGAAAGCAGGGAGCGCAGGAGGGTACGCAGCACCCGGTCGTCGTCGACGACCAGGATGCGCAGCGGCATGGCGGTCTTCGCCCGCAGGGGTTCACCGGTCATCACCGGCGGTGGCGGGGGCACCTTTCCGAGGTCTTCCAGGGAGGGGACCGTCCCCGTCTTCACCCGGAGCATCGCGCCCCATTCCTGCCATTGCCGCGACACTGTCTCGCACAGGCGTTCCATCTCCGCATCGTCGATGGACAGGCGGCTTCCGCACAGGAGCAGTTCCGCCAGCAATCCGCGGCGCTCGAGATCGTCGGTAACGCACAGGTCACCCACCCGTTCCGCGAGATAGAGGGAGAGCGTAATGACCGCCGCGCGGGACCCGGTGGGAAAGGGAACGGATTCCGGCAGATCGTGGAAATGCACGGGTTCCACGAAAACCCGCGGCAATCCCCAGTCGAGCAGCATGCCGGTGGTCATTTCCACGTCTGTGATGGCGAAGGCCGCCTTCTGTCGCGACGCAAGCTCCGCAGTCCCCTCCCCAGCAGAGTGCGCGAGGATTTCCGAGTACTTTTCCGGGAACAGCGTGGCGAGCGCGAGTTGCCCGATCCGCGCCAGCAGGCCGACGCTGAAGGCCTCCTCGGGCGAAGCCGCCCTCGTCCGCACCGCGAGTTGCTGAAACGCGATCGCCGTCGCGAGGGAGTGGGACCAGAACCGCTGGTACGGGAACTCCGCGCACCGTCCTCGCCCGTAGTCCGCGAGCAACGAAAATCCGAGGGCCAGGGAACGGACTGCCGGGATGCCGAGCAGGGCGATGGCGTCCTTGACCGAGGCGACCGGCCGGCCGCCGGGCGGATGCAGGCCGTTCGCCGCCTTGATCAGCCGCCCGACGAAGGCCGGATCCGCTTTCGTCGCGTGGACGATTTCGGCCAGCGAGACATCCTCCTTCGTAGTCAGGCGGATTATCGCCAGGGCCGCGGCCTTGGGAGACGGAAGCTCGCCCGTCGCCTTGAGCTCTTCGAAGCGAACCAGATCGAGGCGATCGAGGAGGTCCGCGTCGGACTTGGCGGCGATGGGCGGTTCGGATGTTCCGGACATGCGATTCTTATACCATCGCCTGCCATCGCGGGCAATTGAGGGTGGGATCGAGCGATCCGGAGGCGGGGAGGGCGACGACCGCATGGGCTAGAATTGTCCAAACCTTCCGCGTGCCCGATGGAACCGACGATCAATTTCTGCAGCAGTTGCGGCGCTCCGGTGAGCTTTCGCGTCCCGGACGGCGATTCCTTGCCGCGCCACGTATGCGACCGTTGCGGAGTCATCCATTACCGCAACCCGAAACTGGTCGTGGGAAGCCTGCCCGTGTGGGAAGACCGCGTTCTTCTCTGCCGGCGCGCCATCGAGCCCCGTTACGGGAAATGGACCCTGCCGGCCGGCTTCATGGAGAACGGCGAGACCCTGTCCGACGCGGCACTGCGCGAGACCCTCGAGGAGGCCTGCGCGCGGATCGAACTGGCGGCGCTCTACACCGTCATCAGCGTGCCCCACATCAGTCAGGTCCATGCGGTATACCGGGCGCGCTTGTTGGATCTGGACTTCGCGGCGGGGGTGGAAACCCTGGAAGTCACGTTGTTCCGCGAGGAGGACATCCCCTGGCAGGAAATCGCCTTCCGGACCATTGGAATGACGCTCAGGCACTTCTTCGAGGACCGGCGCCAGGGCACCTTCGGATTCCACAGCGCGGCGATCGAGGGTCCGCCACCCTTCGCGGTCAGGCCCTGAGGGGGCCGCCGGGGCAACCCCGCGACGACTTCCGCCGTACCCGACCGTCACCGTTCTTCGGGGCCGAAGCGCACCGGCAATTCGACCGAGAACGGGCTGCTCTGCAGGGATTTCGGAACGCGGGCCCGTTCCGCGGCCCGACGTATGACCCGCAATGCCTCCTCGTCGAGCACCGGCACGCCGCTCGAACGGGCCACTTCGACCTGAGGAATCTTCAGGGGCCGGACGGTGACCCGGATGTCCACCTGGCCGCGCAACCCCTTCTCGCCGGGCGGCAGGTCCAACTCCGGTCGACCCGCCTTCCCGATCAGTGCCCAGCGGTACTCCCGCAGCGCGTTCGAATCGGGCCCTTCCGGCGGCGTCGGCATGGCTGCCGCCGGCGTTGCCGGCGCCCCATTGTCCAAAACGGGAGCCCCGCCCGGACGGGGCTCACCGGCCGGCGCGCCGGAAGGCGGCAAGGCCGCCTGCTCCTGCGCGGCCTTCGGCTCGACGATTGGGCGCGCCGGTTCCGCCGCCACGGTCGGCGATCTGGGGGACAGCGTCCGGCCGCGCGGTTCCTCGCGGCGGACCGGCACCTGCGGCACCGGTTCCTGCACGGTCGGGGAAGCAGAATCGTCATCGGCCGGCGAAGCCGTCGGCGATACGACCGGAAATTGCGGAGACAGCTGCGGCAGGTGGGCGACCAGCGGCACGGGAACCCCGGCGGCCGGCGTCGCCGGCAACCTGACGATTCCGGACGAAAGCAGCAGCGCGTGCACGACGACTGAAATCGCCAGAGCCGACGGGAGGAACCCCCACTCCTGACCACTTCGATTGCGCATTTTGCTTTGCCAAGCCGTGGGCCTTGTGGCATTTTAGTCGGGATGACCAACCAGCCCCTGATCCTGACGCTCGACCAGCACGGCGTCCCCCACCGGTGGGTGACGTGGCAGCACGCGTGCTTCTATTACGCGAAGGATCTCGTCGCCTGGGCCATCGGGGAGCACAGCTTCACCTTTCGCGGGGGCACGAACCGGATCACCGGCGAACGTTCGGAGATTCGTGCCAACAGCATCATCGCGATCCGGGGCAAGGCCCTCGCCTCGAAGTCGCTGTTCCAGGTGCCGCCGCTGGACAACCGGGAACTCTTCCACCGGGACCGGCACATCTGTGCCTATTGCGGCGACGCGCTGCCGAGCGCGCGCCTCACGCGAGATCACGTGATTCCGGTCTCCCGCGGCGGCCGGGACACCTGGATGAACGTGGTGACCGCGTGCCGGAGCTGCAACCAGTTGAAGAGCGGGCGCACGCCGGAACAGGCCGGGATGGAGCTGCTGTACGCACCCTACGTGCCGAACAAGGCCGAATACCTGATTCTGTGCAATCGCCATATCCTGGCCGACCAGATGGATTTCCTGGCCCGGCACGTGCCGAAGACCAGCCGCCTCGCGGCGTGAAGCCGTCGCCGCGGCAGCGCAACGGCGGCCGTTCGGGTCCGGGGGTATCCCGGGGTCCCCGAAAAGGCTAGGATGCGCGCCCATGCAAGACCAGACCGCCCCTCGCCCCCTCACCGCCTACCGCCCCTATTGGGCGAAACGATTCGGGACGTCGCCTTTCCTTCCCATGTCGGCCGTGGAAATGGAGGGCCTGGGTTGGGACGCCTGCGACGTGATCCTCGTCACCGGCGATGCCTACATCGACCATCCGAGTTTCGGCATGGCCCTCGTCGGGCGGCTGCTCGAAGCACAGGGATTCCGGGTCGGGATCATCAGCCAGCCGGACTGGACATCCGCAGCAGATTTTCGTCGGCTGGGCCGACCGAGGCTGTTCTTCGGTGTCACCGCGGGCAACATGGATTCGATGGTGAATCGGTACACGGCCGACCGGAAGATCCGGTCGGACGACGCCTATACGCCCGGTGGCGCCGCCGGACACAGGCCCGACCGGGCGGTGGTGGTCTATGCGCAACGGTCCCGGGAAGCCTACCCGGACTGTCCCGTGGTGATTGGCGGAATCGAGGCGTCCCTGCGCCGTATCGCCCACTACGACTACTGGTCCGACACGGTCCGGCGTTCGGTGCTCGCCGACAGCAAGGCCGACCTGCTGCTCTTCGGCAACGCCGAGCGGGCACTGGTCGAACTGGCCCATCGACTGGGGCGCGGGGAAGCCATCGGCACCCTCCGGGACCTGCGCGGCACCGGCTTCCTGGTTCCGCCGGGATGGCGTCCGGCGCCGGAATGGAGCGAGGCTGATTCGACCACGGTGGATACGCCGGGAGCAGTGCAGCCCCATCCGGATCCCTATGCGATGACGACCTCCGGCGCAACGCGGACGGCCGCGGCTCAACCCGTGAAACTCGTGACCCGCGACGAACGCCTGGCGGCGCGGCGTGCCGCGCGAATGCAGACGGTGATCCGGCTGCCTTCCTACGAGGCGGTGTGCGGGGATCCGGTGCTCTATGCCCACGCCTCGCGCACCTTCCACCTGGAATCGAACCCCGGGAACGCCCGGGCCCTGGTGCAGGCCCACGGTACGGGACCCGGCGGACGGGACCTGTGGATGAATCCTCCGCCCATTCCGCTGACCACGCCGGAGATGGATCACGTGTATGGGTTGCCCTACGCGCGGCGACCGCATCCGTCCTATGGCGAGGCCCGGATCCCGGCCTGGGAGATGATTCGCTTTTCGGTGAACATCATGCGGGGATGCTTCGGGGGCTGCACCTTCTGTTCGATCACCGAGCACGAGGGACGCGTCATCCAGAGTCGTTCCGAGCAATCGATCCTGCATGAGATCGAGGAGATTCGCGACAAGACCCCCGGATTCACCGGCGTCGTCTCCGACCTGGGTGGGCCCACCGCCAACATGTACCGCATGGCCTGCAAGGATGCGCGGATAGAGTCCGCGTGCCGCCGGCTTTCCTGTGTCTATCCGGGCATCTGCGAAAACCTGGACACGGACCACGGCCCCCTCATCCGGCTCTACCGCAAGGCCAGGGCGTTGCCGGGCGTGAAGAAGATCCTGATCGGCTCCGGTCTGCGCTACGACCTGGCGGTGCGTTCCCCCGAATACGTGAAGGAACTGGTGACCCATCACGTGGGCGGCTATCTGAAGATCGCCCCCGAACATACCGAAGAGGGGCCGCTCTCGAAAATGATGAAACCTGGTATGGGCGCGTACGAGAAATTCAAGCGCCTCTTCGACCAGGCATCCCGTGCGGCAGGGAAAGAGCAGTACCTGATCCCCTATTTCATTGCTGCCCACCCCGGCACCACGGACGAGGACATGCTGGAACTCGCCCTCTGGTTGAAGCGCAACGGTTTCCGCCTCGACCAGGTGCAGACCTTCCTGCCCACGCCCCTGGCCCTGGCCACGGCGATGTACCACACGGAAAAGAACCCGCTGCGCAAGGTGGCGACCGGATCGGAGACGGTTCGCGTTGTCCGCGGCGGCCGGCAGCGTCGGCTCCACAAGGCCTTCCTGCGCTGGCACGACCCGGAAAACTGGCCGCTGCTGAGGGAGGCCCTGATGGCCATGGGCCGGACGGACCTGATCGGGCCGGGCAAGCGGCATCTGGTCCCGCCGCCACGCGCCGGCGAGCCGCCCCTGCGGCGCGGGCCGGCACCCGGGGTCGCATCGGCGACTGGCGCCGGACGGATGCTGACCGCCAATGCCGGCAGTCCGCGTCGCGGCGTATCGAAGGCGCCCCGTCCCGCGCGACGCCGGGCACAATAGCGACCCCGCCGGACCCCGGACCTTCACGAGCGCACCCTCGGACCATGCCCACCTTTCTGCACGTCGGCTGCGGCGGCAAGCGCAAGGACCGCACGACTCCCGCCTTCGCCTCGGCCGAGTGGCGGGAACTCCGGTTGGATATCGATCCGGCGGCCCGGCCCGACATCGTCGGCAGCATGCTCGACATGGCCGCCGTCGCGGATGGCAGCGTGGACGCGGTGTTTTCCAGCCACAATATCGAGCACCTGTACCCCCACGAGGTGCCCAGGGCCCTCGCGGAATTCCACCGGGTACTGAGGCCCGCGGGTTTCCTCGTCATCACCTGTCCGGACCTGCAGTCGGTGGCCCGGCTGATCGCCGAAGACAAATTGACCGAGCCGGCCTATGTGTCGCCCGCCGGACCCATCGCCCCGCTCGACATCCTCTACGGCCACCGCCCCCAGATGGCCGCCGGCAACCTGTTCATGGCGCACCGTTGCGGCTTCACGCTGAAGGTCCTGCTCGGGACCCTGAAGGCCGGCGGATTCCCGTCCGTGGCCGGAAAGCGACGGGAAGGGCCGGCCTTCGACCTGTGGGCCGTGGCCACGGCCGGCCCGTCGGACAGCGACGCCTTGAAACGCCTGGCCGCCGCCCATTTCCCCCGCTGACGGGTTCCGATGCCCCTCCTTTCCGTCACCGACGCCCATCTCGCGTTCGGCCACGTACCTTTGCTCGATGGCGTATCGCTGCAGTTGGACCCGGGCGAGCGGGTCGCCCTCATCGGTCGCAACGGCACCGGCAAGTCGTCGCTCCTGGCCGCCATCGCCGGTCAGGCGCACCTCGATGACGGCGAGGTCCGTCGGGCGCCCGGCCTCCGCCTGGGTTACGTCCCCCAGGAACCTCCGCTATGCGAGGACGATACCGTCTTCGCCGTCGTCGTCGGCGGCATGGGGGAGACCTCGCGACTGCTGGCCGAATATCACGACGTCTCGCGCCGCCTCGCCGAGCCGGGCGACTCGCACCACGATCTCCTGAAACGACTCGAGGCCCTGCAGCACGACCTGGAAGCCCGTGGCGCATGGACCTGGGAAAGCCAGGCCGAGCGCGTGATCACCCGGTTCTCCCTGGACCCCGACGCCCGGGTCGGCAGCCTGTCGGGCGGCCAGAAGAAGCGGCTTGCGCTGGCGAGGGCCCTCGCCGTGGCTCCCGACGCGCTGCTGCTCGACGAGCCCACCAACCACCTGGACATCGGCGCGATCGAATGGCTCGAGGAACTGCTCCTCGAGTCGGCCACCGCCTTGTTGTTCGTCACCCACGATCGCCGCTTTCTGGACCGGGTCGCCACCCGGGTGGTGGAACTGGACCGGGGGCGGCTCGCCGATTTCCCGGGAAGTTACGCCGAATACCAGCAACGCAAGGAGATGTCGTTGCACGAGGAGGCCCAGGCGGCGGCCCGGTTCGACAAGCTGCTCAAGGACGAGGAGGTGTGGATCCGCAAAGGCGTGGAAGCGCGACGAACCCGGGCCCAGTTCCGGGTGCAACGCCTGGAGCGCCTGCGCGCCGAGCGGGCGGCCCGCCGGGAACGGATGGGCAAGGTCAAACTGCAACTGGATGCCGGCGAGAAGAGCGGCCAACTGGTGGCCGAGTTGCGCGGCGTATCCAAGTCCTTCGGTGGTCCGCCGGTGGTGAAGGAATTCGACAGCCGCATTCTGCGCGGCGACCGCATCGGCGTCATCGGCCCCAACGGTGCGGGCAAGACGACGCTCCTGCGGCTGATCCTGGGCGAACTCGTGCCCGACGCCGGCACGGTACGCCGGGGCACCCGGCTCGAGGTCGCCTATTTCGACCAGTTCCGGGCGCAACTGGACCCGGAGGCCACCCTCGCGGAAATCATCTCCCCCGGTTCCGAGTACGTGGAGATCCGCGGCCAGCGGAAGCACGTGATCGGCTATCTCGGTGATTTCCTGTTCGCGCCCGAGCGTGCGCGTTCACCCGTGAAATCCCTTTCCGGCGGCGAACGCAACCGTCTGCTGCTCGCGCGGCTTTTCGCGCGCCCCGCCAACGTCCTGGTCCTCGACGAACCGACCAACGATCTGGACATCGAGACCCTCGAACTGCTCGAGCAATTGCTCCAGGATTATGACGGAACCATCTTCCTGGTCAGCCATGACCGGGTGTTCCTCGATAACGTAGTGACCCAGACCATCGCCGCCGACGGCGCCGGAACATGGCGCGAATTCGCCGGCGGCTACAGCGACTGGGCCGAATGGCAGTCGCGACAGTCGCAGGCCCGCATCGAACCGGCGCGCACCAAGGCGGTCGCCGCGAAGCCGGTGGCGAAACCACGGACCACGGGTCTTTCGTGGAAGGAACAACGGGAACTGGAAGCCCTCCCCGGCCGGATTGCCGACCTGGAAACCGAACAGGCGGAGCTTGCCCGCGCCCTGGAGGATCCAGCCCTCTATGGCCGGGATGCGGACGGCGCCCGTGGCAAGGCCGCGCGACTCGCCGCCATCGACGATGAACTCACCGCCCTGCTCGCACGCTGGGAGGTCCTGGAAGGCCGCAGCGCCTGAACTTCCGCGGCAAGTCCCGGGCCCGCCGAGTCGATCAGCGGGCCTTGCGGTGTTCCTTGAGACACTGGCGGCGCTCGGGCTGCTTGAGCTCGCGGCAGGCTTGGCGCGCCTTCTCGACGGCCGCACACGCATCGGGATTCGCTCGGCAGTCGGTCTGGCGCGGATGGTGAGGTCCCGAGCCGCCGGCCATGCCCGGGCCCATCTTGCCGATGGCCGGCGCCTCCATACCCTGCATGGAACCCTGGCCGCTCGCCTCGCCGCGCCCTCCGGCCGGCTGCGCCCAGGACGTGGCCATGGCCATGGCACAAAGGATGCCCGTCACGGTCTTTCTCATTGCTGTACCCCTTTTTCCGATTTCGACGTTTGAAAGCGTTCAGCGGACCGTGCCCGAACGCAATATTTCGACGACGCCCGCATGCCCCTGCGTTTCGGCCATGGTGATCGCATCCATGCCCCGGTTGTCCTTGAGATTCCGATCCGCGCCCCGGGCGAGGAGCAGGCGTACCGTCTCGGCCTGGCCAGCTCCTGCGGCCCACATGAGGGCCGTCAAGTCGTTGTCGTAGCGCGCATCGACCGGCGAACCGGCGGCGAGCAGTTCCTCGACCACCGCGGTGCGGCCGGCGCCGGCAGCATAAACCATGGCCGTCTTGCCGACCCGGTCAGTGGCGCCGGGGTCCGCCGCCGCCCGCAACAGCGCCCGGACGATGTCGAGGTGTCCCCCGAACGAGGCCGCCATCAAGGGCGTGACCTTGGCCAGGTTGGCGAGATTTGCGTTGGCCCCCTTGTCCAACAGAAGGGTCGCGAGGCGTATGTTTCCCAGGCGCGAAGCCGTATTGAGCGGCGTGTCGCCGAGGCGATTGCGCGAGTCGACGGCGGCGCCGCGGTCGAGCGCCCCGCGTACACCAGCCTCCGATCCCGCCCGGGCGGCGGTAACCAGCTCGGCATTCACGTTGATCTGCGCCCCAGCCGGCAGCGCGACCGCGAGCCATCCCCAGAACACCCAGTGTGTCGATTTCATTGCGCTCCTCCGTGAAGTCGAATCGCACGACGTGCGCAGGTTCCGTGCCATCCCAGCGCGGTCCGCGCCGCCCGCGCCGGAAATACCGGATCTTCAGCAAATTCCCGTCGATGAAGCCGTCCGGCTCCATCGGGTCTTGCGACAAATTGTCCGATCGCGCAAGGCACGATGGGACAAATTTCCTGGGGGCCGTGCACTGGAACTCGCTTGCGGAACGGTCCGGGACCGCGTTTGAGCGCGAAATCATCGGGTTAAGAACCGCGTCGCGCCATGGAACGGAACCTGCTCTCAGTTCCTTGATTTTGATCAAGGCCTGCACTATTCACAATTCAAACAACCGGCCGAAATCGGGGAAAGGGGGCAATACACGAACAAACGGAATCGCATGTCATCCGCCGGCGACGGGAGCGACGCTGAACCGCGTCCCCGCCGCTACAGAACACATCGAATAACGTCGTTTCAGGAGGACCCATGAAGACGCGAAACATCCTTACCCCGATTGGGGCCACCGCTGCCTGCCTGGCCATGCTGCCTCTCGGCGCCGGCGCCCAGGAAATCCAGAATACGGCGGCCGGTGGCGGCCCCGGCGTGCCCAAAGCCATCAGCGTGAGTCAGGGCCAGTTGAATTCCGCAGGCGGACAATCGCAGAACTGGCTTCACACCAATGGCAGCTACGAGCAAACGCGGTACTACCCCGGTTCCCAGATCAACAGCAAGAACGTCGGCAAACTGAAGCCGGCCTTCGTCTTCCAGACCGCGGTGGTCGAATCGATGGAAGTGGCGCCCATCGTGGTCGACGGGATCATGTACGTGACGACGTCATACAACCACGTATACGCGCTCGATGCCGTCACGGGTAAGGAATTCTGGCATTACAAGCACAACATGGGTCCCATCACGACCTTCTGCTGCGGTCCGAACAACCGTGGCGTCGCCGTGTCCGGCGGCAAGCTGTTCATGGGCACGCTGGATGCCAAGCTGATAGCCCTGGATGCCAAGACGGGCAAACTCCTCTGGGAAACCCAGATCGAAGACCCGGAAAAAGGCTACTCGGAAACGATGGCGCCGACGGTCGTGGACGGCCGCGTGCTTATCGGCACGAACGGAGGCGAATACGGCATCCGCGGATTCGTGAAATCCTTTGACGCGGAGACCGGCAAACTGCAGTGGACCTTCCACACGATCCCGGAGAAGGGCCACGAGGGTGTCTGGGCGGTCAATGACGCCACCGGACGCGACATGCACCGGGATATCGCCGCGGAGAAGGCGCAACTGGCCAAGGACAGTTCCTTCTACAAGACCCTGGGCGGGGGAGTATGGATGAACCCGGCCGTGGATCTGAAGTCGCGCACCATCTTCTTCGTGGTCGGCAATCCGTCCCCGGACCTCTACGGCGCCGAACGTCCCGGCGACAACCTGTATACGGACTCCATTGTGGCCGTGAGCCTCGACACCGGCGCCTACAAGTGGCATTTCCAGTACATCGCCCATGACGTCTGGGATCTGGATGCCGTGAGCCCGCCCATCCTGGTGGACGTCAAGGACAAGGACGGCAAGATGGTGCCGGCCGTGATGCACGGCGGGAAGACGGGCCACGTCTACGTGCACAACCGGGAGACCGGCGCCCTGATCCGCTACTCCGAGGCGATGATCCCGCAGGAGAACATGTGGGTCCTGCCGACGGCGCAGGGCGCGCGCATGCTGCCGGGTGCCAACGGCGGCGTCGAATGGTCCCCCATGTCCTACAGTCCGAAGACCCGCCTGGCCTACGCGCTGAACCTCCACCAGCCGATGACCTACCACGTCGAGGCGGCCAAGTATCCGGGCGGAAAGCTGTGGCTGGGCGGCGCCTTCAAGACCATCCCGACCGAGAAGCAGTGGGGACGCGTGGCGGCGGTCAGCGTGGACGACGGAAAGGTGAAATGGAAGTACGACACGGACCAGCCGCTGATCGGCGGCGGCCTGGCCACGGCCGGCAACCTGTTCTTCTTCGGCGAAGGCAACGGAACGTTCAACGCCCTCGACGCAAGCACGGGAAAGCGGCTGTGGCACTTCAACTGCGGCGCCGGCGCGAATGCCATGCCCTCGTCCTATTCCGTCAACGGCAAGCAGTACATCGCCATGGGCTGCGGCGGCAACACGCAACTGGATTTCAAACGGGGAAACAGCGTCTTCGTGTTCTCGCTCTAGAAATCGGCATCCCTCCGTGGGGCCGCCTCGCGCGGCCCTTTTTTTCACCGACGAGGATGATCTTCGATGCGTCACTCCCTCGCCATCGCCGGCCTCGCCGCCGGCCTGTTGGCTGCAACCGCAATGGCTCAGAACGTGGAGGCCGGCCGGACGAAGGCCGAGGTCTGCCTGCCCTGCCACGGGCCGAACGGCAACTCCCAGGCGCCGACGTTCCCGATCCTGGCGGGCCAGACCATGCGCTACATCTACCTGCAGCTCAAGGATTTCAAGGAAGGGCGACGCAGCGACCCGAGCATGGACCCCATCGTCGCCAACCTGAGTCGCCAGGACATGTTCGATCTCGGCGCGTTCTTCGCCGCCCAGAAGCCCGTCGGCACCGGATTCAAGCCGGACGACAAGAAGGCCGCCCGGGGCCGCGCCAAATCCGACGAAACGCTATGCACCATGTGCCACCTGGGCGGATTCTCGGGTCAGAACGAGATTCCGAAGGTCGGCGGCCAGCATTACGACTACGTGCTCAAACAACTGCAGGACTTCAAGGCCATGCGACGCACGAACGACGCGGGAAACATGACCAGCGTGGCGAAGACCCTGAGCGACCAGGACATCGAAGACCTGGCCCATTACCTCGCCGGCCTGCACTGATGCCTCCGGCGGGTGGGCACGGCCACCCACCGTCCGGGTCCCTTCAGACGCAGCCGGTCGGCTTGGGCATCCCGGCGTAGCGGGCGGCCTGCTTGGCTGGTCCGTAAGGAAACAGGTCGAACAGGAATTTCTTGTCGGCGTACTCGTCGCCCAGGGAATCGCCGATCGTCTTGGTCATGATCCGCAGATTGGGGGCGGTACCGTATTCCTGATAGTACTCGCGGATCCACGTCAGGACCTTCCAGTGCCTGTCGGTGAGTTCCAGTTGATCCTGCCGTGACAGGAATTCGGCGACTTCGTCGGACCAGTCGTCCAGGTTGGCGAGGTAACCCTCGGCGTCGGTTTCTATCTCTCGGCCATTGATGGCGATCATCGGGATTCTCCTTGTTGAGGTTGAAGATTCCCGATAAAATAACTCAGGTATTGCGGCGAGCCAATAACCCAAAAGGGCTACGGCTCCTCCTCCGCCATCGTGCCAGTACAGGTGTGGAACCCGCTGGCGCCGCGCCGGTAATCGTTGAACTGGACGGCGCAGCTCCTATTTGTGGCCGCCGTTGCCGGCGACGTTTGGATGCGGACGCTGGGTCGCCATCTTCTGGATCCCCTGGGACTTGCCACTCTGAGGTGGGGTACCCGACTCGGAAATGGGCGGCTGCGGTGCGGTACGCCCGTCCCCCAAGCGCTGTTTCTTCAGTTCGTATTGGTCACGATTCATGCGTTTTCTCCTCCGCTTCTGCCGAGCCGCATGCAAATCATGGATCGGATATGCGACTTATATTAGAGGGCAATGTATTACCCGGTTATCCCGACGTCAAGCCCATTTCTTGCGCTGCATCAAATAGGCGCAACAAATTTTCGTTTATGCGTTCCCGACGGTGCCATTGGCACCGTCGGAGGATGCGCAGAGCTGAACTCGCATCGGGTCAAGCGCGGAAAGATGGGGCCGGAAAGCCAAACGCCCCGCGTGATGCGGGGCGTTTGTCGGTCTGGCGGAAGGGGTGGGATTCGAACCCACGTGCCCGCTTTCGCGAACCATCCGA
>DAOLKI010000013.1:0-15265 GCA_035331665.1 Rhodocyclaceae bacterium | reverse complement strand
AACTTGAGGATGTGGGCCGGCTGGAACATCTGGTGCACCGAACAGAAGCCGTGCCAGAGGATGATCTTCGCATTCTCGATCTGCTCGCGGGTCAGGCCCCCCATTTCCAGGTCCGGGTTCCACAGCACCATCCGGTCCATGGGGATGCCCATCTTGTGGCCGCTCCAGCGGCCCAGGTGCTGGTCGGGGAAGAAGAGGACCTTCTCGCGGCGCTGGAAGGACCAGTCGAGGATCTTCGGGGCGTTCGACGAGGTGCAGACGATGCCGCCGTGCTCGCCGCAGAAGGCCTTCAGGTCCGCCGCCGAATTGATGTAGGTGACCGGCGTCACCCGCTCGTCCGGATCCATGACCGAAGACAGTTCGCGCCAGCACCGCTCGACCTTGGCCAGGCTCGCCATGTCGGCCATGGAGCAGCCGGCCGCCAGGTCCGGCAGGATGGAGACCTGCTCCGGCTTGGAGAGGATGTCCGCCACCTCGGCCATGAAATGGACGCCGCAGAAGACGATGTATTCGGCATCGCTCTGGCTGGCCAGGCGGGAGAGCTTCAGGGAATCCCCGGTCAGGTCGGCATGCTGATAGACGTCCGCCCGCTGGTAATGGTGGCACAGGAGCACGGCGCGCTTGCCGAGCCGCGCCCGTGCGGCGCGGATGCGCTCGTGGGCCTCCTTGTCGGCCAGGGCGTTGAAGGCGTCGAAATTGATGGGGGCAATCTGTACGCTGGGCATGAGGTTTTCCTATGCGGTGCGCCACCAAGGCGCGGGCTGCGAGAGATCAGTTCTGGTGCCAGGGCAGGCCGGCATGGCGCCAGCCGCCCACCCGGTTGCGCTGGCCCGCGGCGTCCTTGTCGCCCTCGAAGCCCTCGAGCACGTTGTAGCAGTCGGCGAACCCCGCCTCGGTCGCGGCCCGCGCGGCGTGGTGCGAGCGGTGGCCGCTGCGGCAGACGAACATGAGCAGGGACTCCGGGTCGACCGCGTGCTTGAGTTCCACTGTGAATTGCGGATTCAACACGCTTCCTGGATAACGCAGCCATTCGATTTCCACGGCGCCGGGAATCCGCCCGACCCAGTCGAGTTCCGCGCGGGTGCGCACGTCCACCAGCTTTGCACGGCCGGTCATTTGTGCCAGTTCCCAGGCCTCGCGGGGGGTCAGCGCCCCCTCGTAGGGCAGTTGCAGTTCGCGGGCCCGGGCCTGGGCCAGTTGCAGGAGTTCGTTCAGGCGACCCATGGGGATGCGGCGATTCCCTTGCGGCTATCGGATAATCGGGCTGTCGAGTATAGCGAGTTTGAGCGTGTCCGATTTTTCGATTCCCCAGGCGCCATCCCCGGCGGACGCCCGCGCCGCGGAAGGTCGCCGCATCACCTGGGTCAGCGTCATGGTCAATGTGCTGCTCACGGCCATGCAGGTCGCCGTGGGCCTGGTCGCCCATTCCCAGGCCCTGGTCGCCGACGCCATGCATACGCTGTCCGACATCGTGGCGGACGGCTTCGTCCTCTACGCGAACCGCAAGGGCGCGGACCCCGCGGACGAACTGCATCCCTATGGCCACGGTCGTTTCGAAACCGCCGCCTCCCTGGTGCTCGGCCTCCTGCTGGCCGTGACCGGCGCGGGAATCCTGGTGTCGGCCGCCCTGCGCCTCGAGGGGAGCGGCTCCCTGCCGCCGGTGGGCGCCGCAGCCTTCTGGGCGGCGGCCGTCACCCTCCTCGGCAAGGAGGCGCTGTTCCGCTACATGCTGCGCGTGGCCGAGCGGCTGCGTTCGCCGATGCTGGTGGCCAATGCGTGGCACGCGCGCGCCGATGCCCTTTCGTCCCTGGTCGTCGCCGCGGGGGTCGCCGGCAGCCTGTTGGGATACGGATTCGCCGACGCGGTTGCCGCCCTCATCGTCGGGGCGATGATCGTCAAGGCGGGTGCCGGCTTCGCGTGGGAGGCGATCCGGGAACTCATCGATACCGGACTCTCGACCGAGGAAACCGCACGCATCCGCGGCACCATCGCGAGCACGCCGGGCGTCGTGGACATGCACGAACTCCGGACCCGCAGGATGGCCCACCAGGTGCTGGTCGATGCGCACGTCCGCGTGGCGCCGCGGATCAGCGTGTCGGAAGGCCACCGGATCGCGGAATCGGCCCGCCGTCGGGTGCTCGTGGGCCACCCCGAAGTCCTGGATGTGCTGGTCCACGTGGATTCCGAGGACGATTCGGATCCCGCCAACCGGCATGCGAATCTGCCGGGCAGACCGGAACTCGAGGCCCATCTGGCGGCCCTGCTGGACGAGCTGGGCGCGCGACCCGAGCGGATCGTGCTGCACTATATTGGGGATCGGGTCGAGGCCGAGGTGGTTTTTGGGGAGGATTCGGCCGCGGCTGTCGGCGATGCGGGCCGCCTGAAATCCCGGATTGATGGAAGACTGGCCGTCGACCCCTATTTTCGGTCCATATCGGTGCAAGCGCGGTTGCACCAGTTTGGTGCTTGATTTTGTCTTGACGCCCTGTTTTGGTGCCAATGCCCGTGATGAACGCGTGGGCCGGGCTTGTGGCACAATGCTTTTTCTTTTTTGTCGCGTGGCATGGAAACTGCTATTTCCGAGCCCAGCGATTTCCCTATCCCGCGGTTTCGCTCGATATCCCGCCTTAACTCCTTAGGAGAGTACCTGATGACGCCCCAAGATGTGATGAAGATGGTCCAGGAGCGCGAAGTCAAATTCGTCGACTTCCGCTTTACCGATACCCGTGGCAAGGAGCAGCACGTCGGCGTGCCGGTCACCGCCTTCGGGGCCGAAAAGTTCGAGGACGGACACGCCTTCGACGGCTCCTCCATCGCCGGTTGGAAGGGCATCCAGGCTTCCGACATGCTGCTGATGCCGGATCCGGGGACCGCCTACATCGACCCCTTCATGGACGAGACGACCCTCATCCTCACCTGTGACGTCGTCGAACCCTCCGACGGCAAGGGTTATGACCGCGACCCGCGGTCCATCGCCAAGCGCGCCGAGGCCTACCTCAAGTCCTCCGGCATCGGCGATACCGCCTATTTCGGTCCCGAGCCCGAGTTCTTCATCTTCGACAGCGTCGAGTGGAAGGTCGACATGTCCGGCGCGTACTGCAAGGTGTTCTCGGAGGAAGCCGCCTGGGCGTCCGCCGAGAAGGTCGATGGCGGCAACGTCGGCCACCGCCCGACGGTCAAGGGCGGCTACTTCCCGGTGCCCCCCGTCGACAGCCTGAACGACATCCGGGCGGCCATGTGCCTGGCCCTGGAAGCCTGCGGCGTCGAGGTCGAGGTGCATCACCACGAAGTGGCCACCGCCGGCCAGTGCGAGATCGGCACCAAGTTCCACAGCCTGGTCAAGCGCGCCGACTGGACCCAGATCCTCAAGTACATCATCCACAACGTGGCGCACAGCTATGGCAAGACCGCCACCTTCATGCCCAAGCCGATCGTCGGCGACAACGGATCGGGCATGCACGTGCACCAGTCGATCTGGAAGGACGGCAAGAACCTGTTCGCGGGTAACGGCTATGCCGGTCTGTCGGACTTCGCGCTCTACTACATCGGCGGCATCATCAAGCACGCCCGTTCGCTGAACGCGATCACCAACCCGCTGACCAACTCCTACAAGCGCCTGGTGCCCGGCTTCGAGGCCCCCGTCAAGCTCGCCTACTCGGCCCGCAACCGTTCCGCTTCCATCCGCGTGCCCTACGTGCAGTCCGACAAGGCCCGCCGCATCGAGGTCCGCTTCCCGGATCCGGGCGCGAACCCATACCTGGCCTTCACGGCCATGATGATGGCCGGCCTGGACGGCGTGCAGAACAAGATCCACCCGGGCGATCCGGCCGACAAGAACCTGTACGACCTGCCGCCGGAAGAGGATGCGAAGATCCCGACCGTCTGCGACAGCCTCGACCAGGCCCTTGGTTACCTGGACAAGGACCGCGAGTTCCTGACCCGCGGCGGCGTGTTCAGCAATGACATGATCGACGCCTACATCGAACTCAAGATGGAGGAGGTCACGCGCTTCCGCATGACCACCCACCCGCTCGAGTACGAGATGTACTACTCGATCTGATGCCGGTCGTCAGCGCCGGCCCGGCCGGCGCGTTAAGGAAAGGACGGGGTCGCCCCCGTCCTTTTTTTTCGCTGCGCTTTCGCATACACTCCATGAAACAAAGACTTGGGACGAAGCCATGAAGCGATTTGGCAGGTTTGTGCTCGCAGCCCCCCTGATGCTCCTGTCGTGGCCCCTGCTGGCACAGGCGGACACCCTGTACAAATGCAAGGACGAGGACACGGGGCAGGTCCTCTACACGAACCAGAAGGGCAGCGCGAAGAACTGCACCGTGTTGTCCCGGGACCAGCCGATCTCCACCTTCACCCCGCCGCCGCGTACGGCCGGTGCCGCCAAGGCGGCATCCCCGTCGGATTTCCCCAAGGTGGACGGCGACACCCAGAAGAACCGGGACAACGACCGGCGCAAGATCCTGGAACAGGAACTCGCCACCGAGCAACAGAATCTGGAGAAGTCGAAGAAGGATCTCGTCGAGCAGGAAACCCAACGGCCCGGCAACGAGCAGAACTTCCAGAAGACCCAGGAACGCCTGCAACCCTATCGGGACCGGGTGGCCCTGCACGACCGCAATGTCGAGGCCCTGAAGCGGGAGCTCGCGAACCTCAGGTAGGTCGTCGCCGGCACGCAGTGCCGGGTTCGATGGCTTGCTTCTTGCTCGCCTGACCGGCATGAACCAACCGCCCCCGTCCCCGGCGCCGGAAGCTTTCGCGGGTCTGGACCTGCTTTCGTCCGCCGTCATATTGCTCGACACGCGGCTGGCCATCCGCCGGATGAATCCGGCGGCGGAGAACCTGTTTTCGGCCAGCGAGCGCCTCGTGGCAGGGCGGTCGCTGAAACACCTGGTCGGGGAGCCGGTGGGCCTCAAGGCAGCCCTCGACAACGCCGTCTCGAACAACTGGAGCTACACGGGTCACGGCATCACGATCACCCGCCCGGGGGCCGATCCCCTGAGCGTCGATTGCACCGTCACGCCCATCGATGCCGGCGGCGCGTGCCTTCTGCTGGAATTCCGTCCCATCGACCAGCAGCTGCGCGCCGCCCGTGAGGAGCGGGACGCCATGCAGCAAGTGGCCAACCGGGAATTGATCCGCAACCTGGCCCACGAGATCAAGAATCCGCTCGGCGGCATCCGTGGCTCGGCCCAGTTGCTCGAACGGGAACTCAGCAATCCGCAACTGCGCGAATACACGCAGGTGATCATCAAGGAAGCCGATCGGCTCCAGGACCTGATGCATCGCCTGCTCTCCTCCCACCGGGCCATGCAGCCGACCAAGGTCAATATGCATGAAATCCTGGAACGGGTCCGCCGGCTCATCCACGCGGAATTCGCCGGCGTGCGCGCCCGCCGGGACTACGACACGTCGCTGCCCGACGTGACGGGCGACCGGGAGCAGCTGATCCAGGCCATCCTCAACATCGCCCGCAACGCGGCCCAGGCCATGAGCGGTCAGGGCGAGATCACCTTCCGGACGCGGGCGGCGCGCCAGGTGACCCTCGCCAAGAAGCACTATCGCCTGGCATTGCAATTGCAGGTGATCGACAACGGTCCCGGCATTCCGGAGGCGATCCGCGAGAAGATCTTCTATCCCCTGTTCTCGGGGCGCGAAGGGGGAAGCGGCCTCGGACTCACCATCGCCCAGAGTTTCGTACAGCAGCACCTGGGCACCATCGAGGTGGAATCCCGGCCCGGACGGACCTGCTTCACCATCCTGCTGCCCCTGGGCGAGGGGCGGCACGATGTTCACGTCATCAGAGAGGAAATGCAATGAAACCAGTGTGGATCATCGACGACGACAAGTCGATCCGCTGGGTGTTCGAGAAGGCACTGGCACGCGAGGAGATTCCTTACCGCAGCTTCGCCTCCGGCGACGAGGCGCTGGCCGCGCTGGAGTCCGGCGACGCGCCCCGGGTCCTGGTCTCCGACGTCCGCATGCCGGGCCGTTCCGGCCTGGAACTGCTGAAGATCGTCAAGGCGAACTTCCCCGAACTCCCGGTCATCATCATGACCGCGTACTCGGACCTGGACTCGGCCGTTGCCGCTTTCCAGGGCGGCGCGTACGAATACCTGCCGAAGCCGTTCGACGTGGACCAGGCGGTGGACCTGGTCCGCCGCGCGATCGACGAATCGGCGTCCGAGCAGGGCGTCGCGGAAGCGGAAAGCATCACGCCGGAGATCCTCGGCCAGGCGCCCTCCATGCAGGAGGTCTTCCGGGCGATCGGTCGACTCTCCCAGTCCCACGCCACCGTCCTCATCAACGGCGAATCGGGGACGGGCAAGGAACTGGTCGCCCGGGCACTGCACCGGCACAGCCCGCGCCGGGAAGCGCCCTTCGTCGCCATCAATACCGCCGCGATCCCCCGCGACCTGCTCGAGTCCGAGTTGTTCGGCCACGAGCGCGGCGCCTTCACCGGGGCCACCGCCCAGCGCCGGGGACGCTTCGAGCAGGCAGAGGGCGGTACCCTGTTCCTCGACGAGATCGGCGACATGCCCCCGGAATTGCAGACCCGGTTGCTGCGGGTCCTCTCCGACGGCCATTTCTACAGGGTCGGCGGGCACCAGCCCGTCAAGGCCAATGTGCGCGTCATCGCGGCCACCCATCAGAATCTGGAGGAGCGCGTCCGCCAGGGCCTGTTCCGCGAGGACCTGTTCCACCGCCTGAACGTGATCCGGCTGCGCCTGCCGCCGCTGCGCGAACGGCGCGAGGACATTCCGCTGCTGGCGCGGCATTTCCTGGCCAAGAGCGCCCAGGACCTGGGCGTCGAACCGAAACGGCTGGCCGACTCCGCGTTGAAATATCTCCAGAACCTGGAGTTTCCGGGCAACGTGCGGCAGTTGGAGAACCTGTGCCACTGGCTGACCGTGATGGCCCCGGGGCAGTCGGTGGACGTGGCCGACCTGCCCGCCGAATTGCGCGACCAGCCCGCCCAGGGCACGGCCACCGACTGGGTGGACGCGCTGGCCCAGGAAGCGGATCGGCGCCTCGCCAGCCAGCCGGGCCAGGTGTTCGATCTGCTCAACCGGGAGTTCGAGGCGACCCTGATCCGGCGGGCGCTGGCGGCCACCGGAGGCCGGCGCATCGAGGCGGCGCAGATGCTCGGCATCGGCCGCAACACCATCACCCGCAAGATCCAGGAACTGGGCCTGGACGAGAGCAAGGGCGGCGAGGAGCCGGCCTGACCGGCCGTTCGGGAAATATCCGGGACGGCCGGACAGGACCGCGGCGGCGCGCATGTCGCCACCGGACAAGCCGCCCTCGCCCGGGGCGCCCCGTCCGCCGGGCGGCGCGACGGAGGGCCCGGGCCCATCCGGCGTATCCCTTTCCCGCGGCGTTTGCGCCCTTTGGGTCGGGTTTTCCGCATAATCGGGTCATCGTGCCATTTCCCCGGCTTCCGTGACCCCCGCCTCTTCCGATCTGCCCTCCATCGCCGGCATCGCCGAAGCCCTGGGGCCGCTTGCGGCACGCTTCGACGTGGATGTGCTGCCGCAATGCGATTCCACCAACTCGCTGCTGTTGGCCCGCGGCGAAGCCGGTGCCCCGAGCGGCACGGTGGTCATCGCGCACCGGCAGACGGCGGGACGTGGCCGGCGTGGGCGTCAATGGCATTCCGCCCCCGGCGACGGCCTCACCCTGTCGCTGCTCTGGCGATTTCCGGCTTCCTGCGCGATGGGGGGCCTTTCGCTGGCGGCCGGTGTCGCGGTTGCCGAGGCCCTGGAGGCGTCGGGAGTCCACGGGCTCGCCCTCAAATGGCCCAATGACCTGCTCAAGGACGGCCGCAAGCTGGGCGGCATCCTGATCGAAATGGTCCCCAACGCGCGCTGGGCGGCGGTGATCGGCATCGGCATCAACCGTCGCCTGCCCGAGGACATGCCGGCCGACGTGTGGGCGCAGGCCGCGGCGCTGGGTGAGCAACCCCCGGCCGACACGCTCGTGGCCCGGCTGCTGGGCGGGCTGCTCCACGGGCTCGAACGCTTCACCCAGGGCGGCTTTCCGGCCCTGCGGGACGCCTGGCTCAGCCGCAATGCCCACGCGGATGCACCGGTCCGGGTCCTGTCGGACTTCGCGCCGCCCCTCGAAGGGAGGTTTTGCGGTGTCGATGATGAAGGCGCCCTGATACTGGAGACCGAGGGCCGACGGCGCCGCGTCATCAGCGGCGAAGTCAGCCTGCGCGAGGCCTAGGGTGCGACGGTGTCGCGCCGACCGATCGAGCGGATCCACCGGGACAATGCCATGATCCTCTGCGTCGACTGCGGCAACACCCGGCTCAAGTGGGGTGTCCGGGACGGGGACGGCTGGGTTGCCCGGGGCAGTCTCGGCAACGAAGACCTGGGCCGGTTGCCCGGTGAGGTCGATGCCGTTGTCGGGGATTCCCGGGCCGTCGCATTGCGGCGGCTGCTCGCCTGCAGCGTCGCCGGCCGCGTCGCCGCAACGGCCGTGGAAGGCCTCGCGGCATCGCTCGGACTCGCCACGGATTGGGTCGTCGCCGGGGCCGAGCGCTGCGGGGTGCGCAACGGGTACGAGCGTCCGTCGCAACTGGGTGCCGACCGTTGGGCCGCCCTGATCGGCGCGCGCGCCCTGCGCGCCGGTCCCTGCCTGGTGGTGTGCGCGGGCACCGCCACGACGGTGGACGTGCTGCAGGCCGACGGCCTGTTTCCCGGTGGCCTGATCCTGCCGGGGCTGGAACTGATGCGGCGGGCCCTGGCCCGGGAAACCGCGGGCCTTCCGCTGGCCGCCGGCGCCCTCGTTCCGTTGCCGCGCAATACCGACGATGCCATCGCCAGCGGATGCCTCCAGGCGACCCTCGGGGCCGTGGAACGCATGTTCCGTCCCCTCGCCGCGGGACCCGGCGGAGAAGGGGCCCTTTGCCTGCTGTCCGGGGGCGCGGCCGCCCTCCTGGCACCTCACCTCGCCGTGCCGCACCGGGTGGTCGACGACCTGGTGCTCGAGGGCCTGGCGGAAATTGCCCGCCGGGACTGAACCCTGCGCCCGGCGCCGACCCGATGACGGGAAGATTGCCCGCCGTGGACAGCCCGGTTGCGCGGGCCTATGATCCCTGCCGCCGCACGGCAGCCCCAAGGCGGTGCCGACCAATGAACCCGGAGGACGCGACATGGCCCTGATGGATTTCATCAAGAAGCAGTTCATCGACATCATCCAATGGACGGAGGGTCCGGAGGACGCCGAGACCATGGCCTGGCGCTTTCCGATGCAGGACTTCGAGATCCAGTACGGGGCCTCCCTGACCGTGCGGGAATCCCAGACGGCCCTGTTCATCAACGAGGGAAAGGTGGCCGACGTCTTCGGCCCGGGGATGCACAAGCTGACCACCCAGACCCTGCCGGTCCTGACCTACCTGCAGAACTGGGACAAGCTCTTCGAGTCGCCCTTCAAGTCCGACGTCTATTTCTTCAGCACCCGCCAGCGCCTGGACCGCAAATGGGGCACGCCGAATCCGATCACCATCCGGGACAAGGAATTCGGCATGGTGCGCCTGCGCGCCTTCGGCATCTACTCCTATCACCTGGTGGACCCCAAACTGTTTCAGGGCTCGGTCTCCGGCACTTTCGAGCGCTACAACTCCGAGCAACTGGAGAGCCAGTTGCGCAACACCGTGGTCGGGCATATCGCCGACCTGTTCGGCGAGTCGGGCGTCCCCTTCGTGGACATGGCGGCGAACCAGGAGGAGTTCGGCCGTGCATTGAAGGCCAAGCTGGAGCCGCAGTTCCAGCAGTTCGGACTGGCCCTGGACAACCTGGTCGTACAGAACATCTCGCTGCCCGAGGAGTTGCAGAAGGTCCTCGACACCCGAATCGGCATGAACGTGATCGGCGACATGGGCCGCTACACACAATACCAGGTGGCCAACAGCATTCCGCTCGCCGCCCAGAACGAGGGTGGCATGGCCGGTATCGGTGCGGGCGTCGGCGCCGGCCTGGCGATCGGACAGACCATGGCCGGCTCCATCGGCCAAGCCCTGGCCCCGGCCGGCGGTGCCGCGGCGCCCGCGGCGCCCGCCCCCGTCCAGAGTGCGGACGAGATCCTGGCCACCATCGAGAAGCTGCACGGGATGATGACCAAGGGCATCCTGTCCGCCGAGGAGTTCGCCGCCAAGAAGGCGGAACTGATGAAGAAGCTCGGCTGACGGGTCTTCCATGGGCCGTACCGCCCGCTGTCCGTCCTGCGGGGCTCCGGTCGAGTTCAAGTCGGTCGCCTCGGTCCTCGCGGTCTGCGACTACTGCCGCAGCACCCTCCTGCGCAAGGACGAGGACCTGCAGAACCTCGGCCGCATGGCCGAGCTGCTGGAGGACCGCTCGCCCGTACAGCGGGGCGCGGAGGGCGCCTGGCGCGGGCGCCATTTCGGCGTCGTCGGGCGCATCCAGCTGCGCTACGACCAGGGGCTGTGGAACGAGTGGCACCTGCTGTTCGACGACGGCAGGAGCGGCTGGCTGTCCGAGGCCGGCGGCGAGTACGTGATCTCCGAACCGGTCTGGCAGCCGGGCACCTTCCCGGCCTTCGACGCCCTCGCGGTCGGTGACCGCCAGGTGATCGGCGGGCGGACGTACGCCGTGACCAACCGGCTCACGGCCGAATGCGTGGCGGGGGAGGGGGAACTGCCCTTCCGGGTGGGCGCCGGCTATCCCGCGCCGGTGGCCGACCTGCGCGACGAGGCGGGCGGTTTCGCCACCCTGGATTACAGCGACGATCCCGCACGCCCCCTGGTGTTCGTCGGGGAGAGCGTGGATTTCGCCGGCCTTGCCTGGGCCAACCTGCGCCAGGGCATCCCCATCGCCGAACCGAACGTCGAGGCGCGGGCCTTCGCCTGCCCTTCCTGCGCAGCCCCGTTGTCGGCAAGCCATGACAACATCGTGACGATCGCCTGCGCGAGCTGCGGTGCCGTCGTCGACGCGGCCGAGGCCGGCAAGGTGCTGGCGCGTGTGTCCCAGGAGCGCAAGGCCACCCCGGTCATCCCGCTGGGCAGCAAGGGCCGCCTGCGCGACGAACCGGTCGAGGTGATCGGATTCATGCGCCGGCACATGGAAGCCGATGGGACGAAGTACTTCTGGAACGAGTACGTGCTCCTCGGCAAGGAGAACCGGCTTCTCTGGCTCACCGAGTATCAGGGCCACTGGAACATCGCCCGGGTCCTGCCGCGCTCCGTCCTCGCCGTCGTCGGATCGGTGAAGTACGACAAGCAGGAGTTCAAGCATTTCGCCGGTTACCGGGCCCAGGTCGACTACGTGATCGGCGAGTTTCCATGGCGCGTGGACGTGACCGAGACGGTCCAGGTGAACGACTACGTGGCGCCGCCCCGGATGCTGTCCCGGGAGAACAGCGAGACGGAGGAAACCTGGACACTGGCCGAATACGCCGACCCGGAGGAGATCCGCGCCGCCTTCGGCCTCAAGGTGGCGATGCGCAAGCCCCTGGGTGTCTATGCGAACCAGCCGAATCCCCACGAGGACACCCATCGCAAGGTCTGCCGGCGCTTCTGGAGCTTCCTGCTGGCAGCACTGCTGATCCATGCCGCCTTGCTGGTGGGGGGCAGCGGCCGCGCCCTGCTGAAGCAGCCCGTGGTCTTTGATCCCAACGACGACGAGCCGCGACTGAGCCGGGAATTCCTGCTCGACGGCGCGAACGGCCGCATCGAAGTCCAGCACGAGGCGATCCTGGAGAACAACTGGCTCGGTCTCGGCCTCACCCTGGTGAACAAGGATACGGGCGAGGCCTGGCAGGCGGCGCGGGAGATCAGCTATTACGCCGGCTGGGACGAGGATGGGCATTGGAGCGAGGGCTCCACCAGCGATTCGGTCGTCTTCAGCGGATTGCCCGCCGGCCACTACATGCTGGCCGAAGACGGCGACATGGATCCGGCCAGCCGGCCCGTCAGCGCCACGCTGCAGGTTTCCCGGGTGGGCCCCCGCTGGTCTTCCCTGGCGGTCCTGGTCCTCTTCCTCGTCGTCTTTCCCTTCTACACCCGCGTGCGCCGTGCCGGCTTCGAAGTGACGCGCTGGGCCGACAGCGACCATCCCATCGTCACCTCGTCCGGTGACGGCGACGATGACGATGACTGATCCGGCCGCGCGACGGGGGGGTCGCTGACATGGCGCGCGCCTACCTGCTGATCGGCCTGTTCGCCCTGAGCCTGTTCGCCTGGGGCCAGTACAGGGGCGTCGGTCTCTTCGACGACCATGCGTCGAGCCAGTCTTCCCGCCTGACCCCGGGCCAACGCAGCACTTTCCACAAATAGGAGCTTGCGATGACGGAACTCATCAACCTGAAGACCCTGTTCACTTCGCTGATCTATTCGATCCTGGGCGTCGTGGTGTTCTGGGTCTCGTTCATCATCGTCGACAAATTCACCCCCTACGACCTCTGGGGCGAGATCGTCGAGAAGAGGAACCAGCCGCTCGCCCTGGTGATCGCGGCCATGTGCCTGGGGATCGCGATCATCGTCGCCGCCGCCATCCACGGCTGAACGCCATGGGCGAGGACCGGGCGGCCGTGACCCGTGCCGGTGCGGCGCCGGTCGGTCGGCTGCAGCTCGCGCTTCTGGCCTCCGTCTTTGCGGTGGCCGCCTGCGGGCTCGCCTACGAACTGATCGCCGGCGCGCTGGCCAGCTACCTGATCGGCGACTCCGTCACCCAGTTCTCCACGGTCATCGGCACCTACCTGTTCGCCATGGGCGTCGGGTCGTGGCTGTCGAAGTACATCGACCGCGACCTGGTCGGGCGATTCGTGCAGATCGAGCTCGCGGTGGGCCTGCTCGGCGGCTACGCGGCGGCGATCCTGTTCCTGGTCTTCGCGAGCCACGCGGCGCCCTTCCAGGCCCTCCTGTACCTGCTGGTGTTCGCGATCGGGGTCCTGGTCGGGCTCGAGATTCCGATCGTCATGCGCATCCTGCGTCGCGAGGTGGCCTTCCGCGATCTGGTGTCGCGGGTTCTGTCCGCGGATTACCTGGGTGCCCTGGCGGTCTCCATCCTGTTTCCGCTCTTCCTGGCGCCGCACCTGGGCCTGGTCCGCGCCGGGCTGCTCTTCGGCCTGATCAACGCCCTGGTGGCCGTATGGGCCCTGTGGCTGTTCCGCGACCACCTTGCGCGCAGGCCGGGCCTGCGCCTGGCATCGCTGGCCACGCTGCTGCTGCTCGCGGCGGGGATGGCAGGCGCCGGCCGGCTCACCCACCTGGCGGAGAGCTGGATTTATGCGGATGACATAATCCACGCCGAGACGACCCCCTACCAGCGCATCGTGGTCACCCGCTGGCGCGACGACATCCGGCTCTTCCTGAACCAGAACCTGCAATTCTCCTCCCGGGACGAATACCGCTACCACGAGGCCCTTGTCCATCCCGGGCTGGCCGGCATGCCGTGGGCGCGCCGCGTGCTCGTCCTCGGCGGCGGGGACGGCATGGCCCTGCGCGAGATCCTCAAGCATCCGCAGGTGGAATCCGTGACCCTGGTGGACCTCGATCCCGCCATGACGCGGCTGTTCTCCACGGCGCCCCTCCTCAAACGGCTGAACGGGGATGCGTTCGACTCCGCGAAGGTGCGCGTGATAAACGCCGACGCGGCCCGCTGGCTGGAGGAGAACCCGGATGTCTTCGACTTCGTGGTCGCCGACTTCCCCGACCCGTCCAACTATGCGATCGGCAAGCTCTACTCGACCGGCTTCTACCGCCTGCTTGCGCGCCACCTGTCGGCCCGTGGCCGGACGGTCATCCAGGCCACCTCGCCTTTCTATGCCCGCAAGTCCTTCTGGACCATCGTCGCCACCCTGCAAGAGGCCGGCCTGCACACGGCGCCCTACCATGCGCTCGTCCCCAGCTTCGGCGAATGGGGCTACGTGATCGCCGGCCCCGAGGCCTACGAGGCGCCCGAACGCTACGACGTCCCGTTGCGCTTCCTCGACCCGGAGACGACCCGGGACCTGTTCCGCTTTCCGGCCGACATGGCCCGCGTCGAGGCGGAGCCCAACCGGCTGAACAGCCAATCCCTGGTGCGCACCTTCGAACAGGAGTGGCGCGGGGTCATCCATTGAGGCGCCGCCGATTCCTCGCCTCCTGCGGTGCCCTGGCCGCCGGCGCGGCTGCCCCGGCGTCCGCGCCGGCCGACGGGATCCCGCCGGGACGGCTGGAAGGCACGGACCTCACCCTTGGTCACCGCCTGCGGCAGCGCGACTTTCCGGCGCCCCGGGAAACCCGGCGGGTCCCCGTCCTCGTCGTCGGGGCCGGCATCGGCGGGCTGTCGGCCGGCTGGCGGCTGCAGCGGGCCGGATACGGGGATTTCGAGATCCTCGAACTGGAGTCGCGCCCCGGCGGCAATTCCCGCCACGGCGAGAACCCGGTGTCGACCTATCCGGTGGGCGCCCATTACCTGCCCCTGCCGCCCCGGGAGGCGACGGCCGTACGCCTGCTGCTGGCCGACCTGGGAGCGATCGATGGCGATCCCCTCGTCCCCCGACCCCGTTATGACGAGGCGCTGCTGTGCCATGCGCCCCAGGAGAGGCTGTACCGGGACGGGCTCTGGCAGGAGGGCGTGATCCCGCGCCTCGGGCTGACGGCGGCGGAGCGGGACCAGATCCGCCGCTTCCTGGAGCGCATGGCCGAATACCGCCATGCCCGGGATGCGCGGGGACGGCGTGCCTTTGCGCTGCCCATCGGTCTGGCCTCGCCGGAGCCGCGCTGGCGGGAACTGGACACCCTGACGATGCGGGACTGGATGCTGCGCGAGGGGTTCGATGCGGTGCCGCTGCACTGGTATGTCAATTACGCCTGCCGCGACGATTTCGGGACGGACCATCGGCAGGCATCCGCGTGGGCCGGCATCCACTACTTCGCCTGCCGCGACGGCGAGGCGGCCGACGCCGCGCCGGACGTGGTGCTGACCGCGCCGGAGGGCAATGGCTGGATCGTGCGACGCCTCGTCGCACGCCTCGCCGCGCGCCTGCGGACCGGCGCCACGGTGTTCTCGCTGCGCCAATTCCGCACCCACGTGGAAGCGGACGTCTGGATCCGGGACGAGAACCGTTCGGTGCGCCTGCGGGCCGAGCGCCTGGTCTGGGCGGCCCCGCTGTTCCTGCTGCCGGTCCTTGCCGACGATCTTCCACCGGCGCTCGGCGCGGCCACCCGCGGCCTGAGCCATGCACCCTGGCTGGTCGCCAACCTGACCCTGCGGGAACCGCCCGCGCCGGGCGCCGGCGCGGGCCTCGC
>DAOLKI010000012.1:0-15328 GCA_035331665.1 Rhodocyclaceae bacterium | reverse complement strand
CCCGCCGGCAGGGCCGGCAGCGGCGTCGCCGCGGCGAGCGCGGCATGCAGTTCGCCGGGATTGCGGCCGAGCAGCACGGCGATGCGGTTCTCGGCGGCCACGAGGGAGACCTCCAGGTCGGGAATGCCGGCCCCGGTCTGTTCGCGGGAGGTCCTCGCCTGCTCGACTTCGCTGGCCCGCGCCAGGCCCGCCTGGTAGCGCCATTCGGTAATCTGCACCGTCTCGTTCTGGCTCGCCAGATGGTCGCGGGCGATCGCGATGCGGCGCTGGTAGGAGCGCAGCTCCACGTAGTTCCGGGCGAGCTCGGCGACCAGGGAGACGCGGGCGTTGTCGACGCCGGCTGCGCTGGCGGCGAGGTCGGCGTCGGCTGCCTCGATGCCGCGCCTGGCGCCCCCGAACAGATCGATCTCCCAGGAAGCGTCGAAGCAAACGTCATAGAGCGTACGCGCGGGCTGGGGCGCGATGGCCTCGGAATTCCTGGTTCGACTCCGACCGGTGGAGGCGGACACCGTGGGATACAGGCCGGCCACCGCCGACTGGCGGCTCGCGCGCGCCTGTTGCAGGCGCGCCTCGGCGAGTTTCGCATCGAGGTTTCCCGCCAGCGCCTGCTCGACCAAGCCGTCGAGAGTCGCGTCACCGAACTCGGTCCACCACCGGGCGAGTCGCGTGTCCTGCCCGGATCGCGCCTGCGGACCCGGTGGCGTTCCCGACCACGTGGCCGGCAGACGCGGATCGGGAGGCTCGTGGTCCGGGCCGACCACGGGCAGGGCGCATGCCCCGAGCAGCACGGTGGCGGCGAGGGCGAGGATTCTCGATGGCATATGCGTATAGAATTAGTTGGACCGATCAGGCAGGTCGGCCCGTGAGGGATTCGAGCGGGTCGCCGCGGCCGGGTTCGCCCCGGCGCCGCCGGCCGCGGGCGAGGGCATTCGGTGCCCGGTGACGGTCGGGCCCGGGCGTCTTCGCCGGCATTGAAGGAGCGGCCTTCGCGTTCATTGCGGCGCAATACTAGGACAGACGGCATGACCTTCGAACGCGCTTTTCACAGATTTACCACCTGCCGGTGCGGCGATCACGGGGCATGGCGCGTGGCGGCGCCCGGACGAGGCAGAGACGACCTTCGGCCCCGGATTTCCCGCTCCAGGTCCAGGTTCGCGTTCCCCCCAGAGGTCATGCCACGCCGCCTCTCCCGCTCGCGTGGGGAGGGGCCCTCCCGGTGTGCGACGCCCGGTGCCGTGCCGCTCGACGCACGCGGCAGGGCAGCGCCGTGGTTTCGCGCAGAGGTTTGAATGTGCGTGCCGGTCCGGACCAGTCGCTTATCGGGGTGCTCGCCCCGTGGTCGGAGAGTGGGAGCACGTGTCCCCACATGCGGGGACTTCCGCCGTTTGGATTCAGGCACGCCGGGGCGCCCCCCGGCGAGATCGACCGCGTCATGGCCGTTCCCGGGGATGGGGGAAGCCCACCCGTCGTCCCGGTTCGGCGGGCCGCGTGGCGGAAAATTGCGCGCCCGACGGCTTGCGGCCCGGGGCATTCCCGGTGGGGCGCGACGGACGGCGGGCCCGCTGCGGGGCATACGGGGACGAGCGGGGTATCCTGGCCATGACGCCGGACGGTTTGCTTGGCGCGCGGAAGGGCAAGGCGGACAATTCCGCCGTGCCTACCATGGCGATCACGGAACGGGATGGGAGCGGCTACCCGATGACCGCACGGGCCCTGGATGGTGCCGAGGCCGCTGACGCGTCGGTGATCCGCGATGACCCTGGCGGTCGGGAACTCGCCGAATTGGCGGCGCCCCGCCAAGCCGGAGTCCGCCCGGCGGCGGTCGCGCCCCATGCGGGCCGGACGGACCGGGTCGCCATGAATGCGGGCGGTGCCGGACAGTCCATCCGCGAGGGCGCCAACGGCCGATCGCGCGGCACCGTGCCTGCGTTTGCGCGTGGATCATGTTCCTCCGATGGCGTCCGTCGGCGTGATGAGTGCCGGGTTTCATGCTTCGTCCTTGCGATGATCGGCCACGCCGTGCGGCGTTTGCGGGTAGATTCGGTATTGGCGGATGGATGCAACAGGATGAAAGGGCGAGGTTACGGAAATGTCGGCACTGAACGTTGATTCGGCAATCGGTGCGCACCTGGCGTGGAAACGCAGACTGGAGTACACGATTCTCGGTCTCGACAAGGCAGACCTCGATGTGGATACCGTCTGTGACGATACGCGATGCCTGCTCGGCCTCTGGCTGAACGGCGAGGGTCGCCGGCATCAAGCCTGGCAATCCTATGCGCGGCTTTTCGAACGTCACAAACGCTTTCATCAGGTGGCCTGTCAAGTCGTGACCCTGGCCCGGGAGCGCGATACGGAAGGCGCGCTCGCATTGCTGAATGGCGAGTTCGATGACCTGTCGGGGGAGGTGGTCGAGTTGCTCACGTCGTTGCGCAACCATCTGAACGCAACGGATGCCGGTCGGCAGGACGGTTCCGAATAGGCATACGTGACGGCGTCCTCGCCGGTGTCGGTGGCAGATGGCCGGCGCGGACGAGCACTCCGGTGATCGCCGGCGCGCAGGCCCGAATCGGGTCTTGTCCGTTCCCCTCCCGCGTGGCTCGGTGGCGTGATGGTGCAATGGCGGCCGGCAGGATGTCGCGGCCGGACGCCGGATTCCGTCGCGGGATCGGACCGGAGGTAAGATGGCGACCGCCCTTCCGGGGACCATGCTCTGATACACGGGTGGCAGCGAGGCCTCCGGCCCGGAGGCTCGGCATCGCGGACCGGCCGAATGGAAGGGCGCAGGAAATTCTGCTCGCCTTGGCGGTGCGCGCAGGAAGAACGGTCCTTGGGAATCAACGTGCCCGGATGGCGAAACAGGTAGACGCAAGGGACTTAAAATCCCTCGGCCGCGAGGCCATGCCGGTTCGAATCCGGCTCCGGGCACCAGTGAATCCGGTGGCTTGCACGGGCCCGTCCTCGCGCGCCCCGCGCGGGTGATCGTTGCGCCGACGATTTCCCCCGCGTCGGCAACCCGCGTTCCGGAGACAATTGCGCCATGCGTTTCCTGTCCCAGTCCGTCCGGATCGCCCGTCTCGAGGGGCGTTTCTACCGCGCACATCCGCGCCTGTTGTGGGCCGCGGCCGCGGTGGCGTTCATTCCGGCCCTCTACGTCGTGATCTACCTGTCCAGCGTGTGGGACCCGGCCTCGCATCTGGGCGCGTTGCCGGCCGGGCTGGTGAATCTGGACACGGACGTGCGCTACCACGACCAGGTCTTCAATCTCGGGCGGGAGGTCACCGACAAACTGCGGGCGGGCCGTCGCTTCGGGTACGTGGAGATCAAGGACCCGGAAGAGGCCCGTGGCCTGGTGAGGACAGGCCGGCTGGCCTTCGCCCTGATCATTCCGGCCGACTTCAGTTCCAATGCCATCCCCGGCGCCGACATGGGCGCCGGGCGCCTCGAGGTCTTCGTGTCCGAGGGCAACAGTTACCAGGGCGCTGCACTGGCCCGGCGTTTCGCCGAGGATCTGGGCCACGAGATCAACGAGCGGCTCAACGAAAGGCGCTGGGCGCTGGTGTTGTCGAAGACGGTCGGATCCCAGCGCAGCGTCGAACGGTTGCGGTCGGCCGTGGATCAGCTGGGCGCGGGCGCCCATGAACTGGCCCGCGGCGCCGGCCAGGGTGCAAACGGTGCGGCGTCCCTCTCCACCGGCATCGCGCGCATCGACCGGGGGGTTGCCAGGACGGCGGCGGCCGGCCGGGAGCTGGGGGGTGCGCTGCGTGCCCTCGAAGCAAGGCAACCGGCCGCCACCGACCTGCAACACCTGAAGGCCGGATCCGAGGCCCTGGCGGCCGGGCACGCCGAACTGGGCAGTGGACTGGCACGCCTGCATCAGGCCGCCCGCACCTTGCATGCCGGCGCCATGGAGTATCGCGACGAGGCCCGGTCCAGCCTCTTCATGGGTGGGCGGATTCTCGAGGGATCGGAGCAGTTCGCCGACAACCTGGGCCGCCTGGAGACGGGCCTGGACGACGCGGTGAACGGCCAGCGGCGGCTGGCCGAGGGGGCCCAGAAACTGCACGAGGGCGTCGTCGCCCTCACCGGCGGGCTGCAGGCCCAGGGAGCGGCGGTGCGGACGATCGTCGGTGGACTTCCTTCCGATGGCCAGTTCGACGAGCTGGCCGCGGGAACGGCGAAGCTGGCCGCCGCGGGCGCCGCCCTGGCGGATGGAAACCGGAGCCTCAAGGAGGGGGCGTTGCGGCTTGCGGCGGGAATCGACCTGCTGGCGGACGCGCTGCCGGATTCCCCGGAGGACATCGAGGGCAGCGCCGAAGGACTCGCCAATTCCGTGAGCCCGGTCGTTCGCGTGGAGGCGCCGGTCGAGAACAACGGCAGCGCCTATGCGCCCAACATCATCGCGGCGGCCCTGTGGCTCGGGGCCGGCATCGCCGCATTCCTGGTGCATGTGCGGGTGATGCCCCGGGAGGCGAGGGATCATGGAAGGGTGGCGCAGTTGGCCGGAAAGATCGCGTTGCCGTCGCTCATGGTGCTGTTGCAGATGCTCCTCGTGGTCGTGGCGGTGCGCGCGGCTCTGGGGATGCGGATCGCCGACATGGGGGTTTTCGTCCTCGGCCTCGCGGTGGCGGCACTGACCTTCCTGATCATCGTGTTCGCGCTCACGAAGGCCTTCGGCGATGCCGGCAAGGCCATCGCGGTGCTCTTCCTCGCCGTTCAGCTTTCGTCCTCGGGCGGTGTCCTGCCGGTCGAGCTCAGCGGGCGGGTGTTCATGGACATCAGCCCCTGGTTGCCGTTCACCTGGGTGGTGAGGGCCATCAAGGTCGGCATGTTCGGCGCCTTCGACCAGGCCTGGCACCTGCCCGTGCTGCTGGTGGCTGGCGGTGGCCTCGTCGCCGGCACCTTCGCCTGCCTGTTCGGCCATTGGCGGTACGTGGATCCCGCCGAGATCCGCCCGGCAGTGGATCTGTAGGGTCTGTGCTCATCCATTCGGCGCACACGTCGTCCGGATGAGAACAGACCCTGCCGCCCGGTCCCGCGACCCCGCGCGGGGTCGGGGATCGGGATGGGCGTAGAATCCGTCCGATCGGGCGCTGCTCTGCGCCTCTACCCGACGCGTCATGATCGTCCTCAATCTCCGTTGCCGGAACCTGCACGATTTCGAAGGCTGGTTCGCCTCGAGCGAAGCCTTCGCCGACCAGCAGGCGCGGGGACTGGTGACCTGTCCGTCCTGCGGCGATGCCGAGATCACCCGCTTGCCGGCGGCGGCCCATATCGCCACCGGGGCCGCGGAAGAAACTTCCGTCCGGTCCGCCGCGCAGGATCCGGCGGCGGCCGTGGCCGCCCAGATGGGCGAGGCGCTTGCCGCGCTGCGCAGGATCGTGGCGCGTACCGAGAACGTCGGCCGGCGCTTTCCGGACGAGGCGCGCAAGATCCATTACGGTGAAGCCCCGAAACGGGATATTCGCGGCAAGGCAACGCCCGACGAAGCGCGGGAACTGGAGGAAGAGGGGATCGACGTCTTGCCCCTGCCGCTGGTGCCGGACGACGAGAGCCATTGAGCGTGGCCCGCATCGGTCGGCCGACGCCCGGTCCGGGTGGCAGCGCGCGTTGCATCGGAATTTCCGACACCCGGCCATGACGATTACCGGATTTCTTCTCGCCGCTGCGCCCGAGGCTTCCCGCATCGAGCGCCAGGCCGACTGGTGGGCGGCCTTCCGGACGGATGCGGCGGACTGGAACACGACCCTGGAAAAGGCGGTGGCGGGCGGATTCCGCGCCGATCGGCTCGCCTGGGCCTTCTGTGCCGGGTACCAGAGCGCGCTGCGCAGGCTGTTCCCGAGGCTGGCGGCGGATCGCATGGCGAGCTTTTGTGCCACGGAAGCCGGCGGCAATGCGCCGAAGGCGATCCACGCCCGCCTGGAACGAACCGGGACAGACTGGCGCCTGGACGGCGAGAAATCCTGGGCGAGCGTCGCCGATCCGGAGTCGATCCTCTACGTCGTTGCGCGCAGCGGAGACCCCGCCGCGGCCCGGCCTGAACTGCGCGTGGTGGCCGTCGAGGCCGGCACCGGGGGGATCTCGATCCACCCCATGCCACCCCCCGGCTTCGTACCCGAGGTGTCCCATGCACGCATCGTGCTGGAGGACGTGCGGGTCGCCGAGGAGAACGTTCTGCCCGGCGACGGTTATGACGCCTACCTGAAGCCCTTCCGGGCCATCGAGGACGTCCACGTGACGGCGGCCGTGCTCGCCTATCTGGTTCGTGAAGGGCGGGCACGCCAATGGCCGCGCCCGTGGGCGCAGCAGGTGCTCGCCGTTCTGCTGAGCCTCGCGGAGGTCGACGCCCATGACTTCACCTCGCCGCCCGGGCACATCGCCCTCGCCGGCGCCCTGGGTCTCGCCGGTGACCTGATCGCCCAGGCGGAGAATTTCTGGTCGGCCGTTGCGCAGGAAGATCCGGCGCGCCGGCGCTGGGCCCGGGACAGACGGCTGCTGGAAGTGGCGTCGTCGGCGCGCAAGGCGCGCATCGAGAGCGCCTGGCGGAAAATCGCGGGCGACCGGTAGCGGCGCGGCCGCCCTGGCAGCGCCGACGCCAGCGCCGCCGCCCCGTCAGGGAGGGGGTTCCCGACGCAGGGGCTCCGCCTCCGCCACTCCCTCGACGGCCGCCTCCTCGAAGAGGACATTGCCCTTGGCCCGGCCCGTGTAACCCCGGTAGTGGTGAAACGCCAGCCCCAGGTTGCACAGGGCCTCCGCCAGGCCGTCGTCGGCGGCGCTCCCGTAGTCCCCGATCAGGGCCTCTCCCACCGCCGGATCGGGGTCGCAGCGGCGGTGCCTGGCCACGGCGAGGTCGTTGATCGCTTCGGCCAGCCCGCCGGCCGCCGCCTTCGCATACCAGGCCTCCGCCGCCTCGACGCCGGATGGAGACACCAGGTTCCGCTCGGCGGCGCGTCCCATGATCCATTGGGCATAGGGGTCGCCCGTCCCGGCACGGCACCGGTAGTCCTCCAGGGCTTCGCGCTGCTCGTCGTCGAGTTCCGGCGTCGTCGTGTCGATGCCCGGGGCCGCGCCGGCCCGGAAGTCGCGCACCGCCCGGAACGCGATGCGGGCCCGGGCGCCGAGAAGCTGTTCCAGCGTCGGCGTCAACGGCAGGCTTCCATGCCCCGCTGAATGGCCGGCCGGACGCCCACGCGGGCCGCCCAGTCGAGCAGGTTCGCGAAGCCGCCCGCGTTGCCCAGGGCCTCCCGGCGCAGCGCGACGACCGGGTAGAGGGCGACGTCGGCGACCGAGAAGCTGCCCGCCAGGTAGTCGCGCCCGGCGAGTCGTGCATTGGCCTCGCCGAGGAAGCGGAACAGCCTTTCCTGGATGTAGGTTTCGTTGCGCGGCGATCGCTCCGGCATCATGTGCTGGGCCTGGAAGAGCAGGCCCGACCAGGGCGCCGCGTCGGTGCAGGCAAACATCAGCCATTCGAGGGCGGCGAGCCGGCCGGCCGTGTTGTCGGGCCACAGGCTTCCGGTCCGGTTCGCGGCATAGATCAGGATCGCCCCCGACTGGCTCAGGGTAACGGGACCTTCGGGACCGTCCGGATCGACGATGCAGGGGATGCGGCCGGCCGGGTTGACGGCCCGGTACGCGGCTTCGCGCTGCTGTCCCTGCATCAGGTCGAGTTTGTGCACCCGGTAAGGCAGCCCCGCTTCCTCGAGGGCGATGGCGGCGCGTTGGCCGTTGCCGGTATTGGCGGTATAGAGGTCGATCATGGCCTTCTCCTGTGCAGGGGGATGGGTCGTGGTGGTTGCGGGTTCCGGATTCTGTCACAGTCACCTTGCAACGGGACTCCGGGTGCATTAGCCTTGGCTCATCCAAACCCGGAGAAGACGGCGATGAGGACAGCCCCCGCACCGATTCGACGCGTCGCCGCCACGGTCGTCTGCGGTCTGCTCCTGTCCATGGTCGGACCGGTCCGCGGCGAGGCCGCCCGCGCGCCCCAGGACGTCGAGTACGGCTATCCGGAACAATCGATCTTCCTGGCGAGCAAGGATGCCCAGGGCCGCGTGGATAGCCCCATGCTCCACCTGGCCACCGCCCTCCTGGAGCGGGCCGGTGTCCGGTGGCGGGCGGCTCCTTATCCGGCGGCCCGCCTCTTCCGCAACCTGCAGGACGGGACGACGAACTTTTCGATCCTGGTACGCTCTCCGGCGGTGGAGTCCTGCTGCGTGGTCAGCAAGGCGCCGGTTTTCCGGACCGTGCTGGGCATCTATTACCTGGGCGAGCATCCGCCGGTGAAGCGCAAGGAAGATCTGGCGGGCAGGAGCGTCATCACCGTCGCCGGCTATTCCTACGCCGGGCTGCTCGCCTACCTGAACGACCCGGCCAACCGGATCCGCAACGAGGCGGCGCCGAGCCACAAGGCCGCCTTCGAGATGCTGGCGGCCCGGCGGGCCGACTACCTGATCGACTACGCGTCGGCGGCAGGGGACCTGTTGGCGTCCTTCCCGATCGACGGCCTGCGCATGGATCCGCTGGACCGGGTGGAGATCTTCCTGGTCCTGTCGCGCGCCTACCCCGATGCGGAGGCCTTTCTGGGGCGCCTGGAATCGATTGCCGCAACGCTGAAGATGGACGAGGTGCTGAAGGGCCGGGATCGGCGATGAGGGTCGCGTGAGGCCCGGGGACCATCCGTCATGAGGGCGACGGCGACGGCGGGAGGGAACCGGATAGGCCGCCGGCTTATCGTGCTGACCGTCGCGTTCAGTTCGGTGATCACCCTGGTCCTTACGGCGATCCAGTTGCTCGCGGAGTACCGGGAACTGCGCGACGACCTGGACCGGCAACTGGACCAGGTGGCGATCTATTCGCCCAATATCGCCGGCAGCGTCTGGGCTTTCGACGAAAAACAGATCCGCTCCGCCATCGAAGCCCTCGTGCGCCTGCCGCAGATCGAGCGGGCCGACGTGCGCACCGCCGAAGGGGACCGGCGATGGTCGGCCGGGAAGCGGACCTCGCGCGAATTCCTCGTGCGCACGTATTCATTGCGCCACGAAATTCGCGGGGCGGATGCCGAGATCGGCATCCTGGAGGTGAGCGCCGGCCTGGACGGCATCAACCGGCGCGTCCTGATGCATGCCGCATCGATCCTGGTGAGCAACGGACTGAAGACCTTCCTGGTCGCGATCTTCATGTTCTACGCCTTCCGTCGACTGGTCACGCGGCGTCTCGAAGACCTGGCCGGGCGGGTCCGCACCCTCGCACCGGCGGCAGGCCGGGTTCCCGCCACGGCGGGGCCGCCCCCCGGCCTCGATGAAGTGGAATCCCTGCGTTGGGCCCTCGATGCGACCGGCGCGGAACTCGCCGCCGCCCTGGATGAATTGCGCCGGGTGAACGAGGGGCTCGAGGACCGCGTGCGCATACGCACGGCGGAACTCGAAAATGCCAACCGGGCCAAGAGCGTCTTCCTCGCCAACATGAGCCATGAATTGCGCACGCCCATGAACGCCATCATGGGCATGACCGAACTCGCCCTGCGCCGCGCCACGGACGACAGGCAGCACCATTTCCTGACGACGGTTTTGCAGGCGTCGCGGCACCTGCTCGAGGTGATCAACGACATCCTGGACATATCCAAGATCGAGGCCGACCGGTTGCGTCTGGAGCGTATCGACTTCCACCTGGGATCGGTCCTGGAAGACCTGCACAACCTGTTCGACCAGAAGGCCGCCGAAAAGGCGCTCATCCTGTCCATCGAGGCGACCCCGGCGATCCGTCGCATGCCCCTGGAAGGCGATCCCCTGCGCCTGCGCCAGGTCCTGGTGAACCTGGTGGGCAACGCCGTGAAATTCACGGATTCCGGGTCGGTGCGCCTCTCCGTCGTCCTCACCGACCCGGGGTCGTCCGACGCGGTTTTCCGTTTCGAAGTGGCCGATACGGGGATCGGGATCGCCCCGGAAGAACGCGGGCGCCTGTTCGCGGCCTTCGAACAGGCGGACAACTCCACCACGCGACGCTACGGGGGCACGGGCCTGGGCCTCGCCATCAGCAAGCGCCTGGTCGACATGATGGGTGGCGAGATCGGCGTGGAGAGCACGCCCGGCGCCGGCAGCACCTTCTGGTTCACGGCCCGCTTCGCGCACCACGAACGTCCCCTGGTCCCCGGCGGGACGGCCGCCGTCCTCCCGACAACCCGGGCCAAGCGGTCGCAGGGCGCGCGGGTCCTGCTGGCCGAGGACGATCTCATCAACCAGGAAGTCTCGCGGACGCTGCTCGAGGAGGCGGGGCTCGTGGTCGACGTGGCGTCGAACGGCCTCGAGGCGGTGGATCTCGCCCGGCGCAACGACTATGCCCTCGTGCTGATGGACCTGCAGATGCCCCAGATGAACGGGCTGGAGGCGGCGGCGGCGATCCGCCGTCTGCCGGTCGGAGGCCGCGTGCCCATCCTCGCGTTGACCGCGAATGCTTTCGACGAAGACCGGCAGCGCTGCCTGGACGCCGGCATGGACGGACATCTGGCGAAGCCGGTGACGACCGACCGCCTGCACGACGCGCTGGACCGTTACCTGGTGGCGCCGGCCGACGCCGGAGCCGCGTGATTCCCGCGTAATGGCGGTCCCACGGACCCCTGGACAGCCGGGGCCGTGCCCGCCGACCGCGCGATGCGGTGACGCCGACGCGACGGCAACGGTGTCGAAGGGACTGCGCCCGCCGGACGGCGGCGGCCGGTTCAGCAGCCGCGCGTCACGGGCATGCGCACGGAGTCCCCGGGGAGGCCCGCGTGGCGGGCGATCTCCAGCTTGGCGATCGCATTGCGGTGCACCTCGTCGGGACCGTCGGCCAGGCGCAGGGTGCGCTGGTGGGCATACATGAAGGCCAGCGGAAAGTCGGCGGAGACGCCGCCGCCGCCGTGCATCTGGATGGCCATGTCGATCACCCGGCAGGCCACGTTGGGCGCCACCACCTTGATCATCGCGATCTCGCCCTGGGCCACCTTGTTGCCGACGGTGTCCATCATGTAGGCGGCCTTCAGGGTCAGGAGCCGGGCCTGTTCGATGGCGATCCGCGCCTCGGCGATGCGCTCCCGCCAGACGCCCTGATCCGCCAGGGGCCGGCCGAAGGCCACGCGGCCCGTGGCCCGTCTGACCATGTATTCGAGCGCGCGCTCGGCGGCGCCGATGCTGCGCATGCAATGGTGGATGCGCCCCGGCCCGAGGCGCCCCTGGGCGATCTCGAAGCCGCGGCCTTCGCCGAGCAGGATGTGGTCGGCGGGGACTCGCACGTCCGTCAGCTCGATCTCCATGTGCCCATGGGGCGCGTCGTCGTAGCCGAACACCGGCAGGAAGCGCTTGACGGTGATGCCCGGCGCGTCGGCGGGCACCAGGACCATCGATTGCTGGCTGTGCCTCGGGTTGTCCGGGTTGGTCTTGCCCATCAGCACGTAGATCCTGCAGCGCGGGTCGCCGGCGCCGGAGGACCACCACTTCGTGCCGTTGATGACATATTCGTCGCCGTCGCGGCGAATGCTGCACTGGATGTTCGTGGCATCGGACGAGGCCACGGCGGGCTCGGTCATCAGGAAGGCGGAGCGGACCTCGCCGCGCAGCAGGGGCTCCAGCCAGCGGTCCTTCTGGGCTTCGGAGCCGTAGCGTTCGATGGTCTCCATGTTGCCCGTGTCCGGGGCACTGCAATTGAACACCTCGGAAGCGAAATGCACCCGGCCCATGATCTCGCAGAGCGGCGCGTATTCCAGGTTCGAAAGTCCCTCGGGCGCCCGCGTCGAATGGGGCAGGAACAGGTTCCAGAGCCCGGCCGCGCGGGCCTTGGGTTTCAGTTCCTCGACGACCCGGGTGGGAATCCAGGCATTGCCGGCCCGGCGGTTGGCCTCGACCTCATCGTGGAAGCGGGTCTCGTTGGGATAGACGTGCTCGTCCATGAAGGCGAGCAGGCGGGCCTGCATTTCCCTGACCCTGGGGCTGTGATCGAAATTCATGGCATGACTCCCGTGACGGACCCGAATCGGGCATGCCCGGCAGCTTACGTATCGGAATACAATTTACCCAGTGCAATATTTTGATGGCAAGAAATTCATTTCATGCATATATCGCGCATCGACCTGAACCTCTTCGTCGTCTTCGACACCGTTTTGGCCGAAGGCGGCATCACCGCGGCGAGCCGGCGCCTGAATCTCTCCCAGCCGGCGGTCAGCCATGCCCTGGCACGATTGCGCGAACTGCTCGGGGACCCGCTATTCGAGCGGCAGGGGCGGGGGATGGTGCCCACTCCCTATGCCCGCGGCATCGCAGGCGACGTGCGGCTGGCCCTGGCGAGGCTCGAAGGAACGTTCCGCGAGGCTGGGCCCTTCGTTCCCGCCCGCAGCGAGCGGCGCTTCGCGGTGGCCTTCCGCGACGTGCTGGAATTGCTGCTGGTGCCCGTCCTGATGGGCCGCCTGGCCGCCGCCGGCCCCGGCATCGAACTGGTGGCGGCACGCATGGACCGCGCCCGGCTGGAGACGGACCTGCAGACCGGCGCCGTGGATCTGGCCATCGACGTGCTCCTGCCGGTGCCGCCCACGGTGCGCCGGGAACGCATCCTGACGGAACCCATGGTGGTGGTGGCGCGCGAGGGGCATCCGGCCCTGAGGCAGGGCCTCGACCTTGCGGCCTACCTGGCCGAGGAGCACATCCAGGTGTCCTCGCGCCGCCGCGGGCCCGGCCTGGAAGACATGGAACTGGCGCGCCTCGGGGTGTCCCGGCGCATCCGGCTGCGCTGCCGCCAGTACGGGACGGCCTGTCGGACCGCCAGCGTGACGGACCTGCTGGCTACCATGCCGGCCCGCTATGCGGAAGTGGTCAACAGGCCTTACGGCAACCGGGTCGTACCCCTGCCGTTGCCGGAGACCCGGCTGGAACTCTTTCTCTACTGGCACGCGAACACGGACCGGGACCCGGCCTCCGCCTGGCTGAGGGAGCAGCTGAAGGCCGCGATCGCGTCGGCCTGACGCGCCCGCGCGGCCCGGCGTCCGCCCGGAGGGCGACGGGGGATTGCGCTAACATCGTCGCCGCCCGCCGCCCATGGAACCCGACATGCCGCCCTTCGAATCCGCCCCTGCGGCGCCCGACGACGTGCCGTTCAAGGCCATCGTCGAGCAGTCGCTGGTCGGCGTCTATGTCATCCAGGACGAGGTGGTCCGGTACGCCAATGCCGTCTTCGCCGACCTGACGGGGCACACGCCGGAGGAGATCGTCGGCATGCACATCCGCGACCTGACACCCCCCTGGCGCAGCGAGGACAACCTGCAACGCATCCGCCAGCGGGTCTCGGGCGAGATACCCAGCATGCGCTTCCGCACCCAGGGCTGGCACCGGGACGGCTACCCGGTGGACGTGGAGGTGCATGGCAGCCGGGTGATCTTCCGGGGCCGTCCGGCGGTGGCCGGCGTGGCCATCAGTATTGCCGACAATGTGCGCTTCGAACAGGATCTCAGCCATTCGCGCGAACAGCTGCGGGCGCTGGCCGCCCGCATCAACGAGGACCGGGAGAAGCAACGCCACCTGATCGCGCGGGAACTGCACGATGTCCTCGGCGGCATCCTGACCTCCATCAAGCTCGATGCTGCTCGCATACGCCGCCGGCTGGAGCGGGACGAGAACCGGGAGATCGCCGACGGCATCGTCGATCTCGCCCGGGAGGCCATCGACGCCGTGCGCCAAATCTCCGAGAGCCTGCACCCCAGCCTGCTCGATCACCTGGGCCTGGTGGCGGCCGTGCGGCGCCACCTGGAGACCTTCGCCGAGCGCCACGGCATCGAATGCCGGATCGACGCCACGGATTCGCCGCTGCCCGTCGGGCCGGCGCGCGGCATCGCCGCGTACCGCATCATCCAGGAGGCCCTGACCAACATCGCGCGCCACGCCGGGGCGACGCGCGTCCACGTGGCCATCCGCCTCGACGGGCCGGTCCTGCACGTGGCCGTGGCCGACGACGGCAGCGGGATCACCCCCGCCGAACTGGAGCGTCCGTCCATCGGCCTCGTCGGCATGCGCGAGCGGGCCCGTGAGGCGGGGGGCCACCTGGAAATATCCCCGGGCCTGGACGGCGGCACCGTGTTGCGTCTCGTGCTGCCCCGGGACGGCGGCGAGGGGAGGGCGCCATGATCGAGGCCCTGGTCGTCGACGACCACACCATCTTCCGTTCCGGCCTGCGCCGGCTCCTTTCCGACGAGCCCGACATGCGGGTCGCCGGGGAGGCCGGCAACGCCGCCGACGCGATGCAGGCTTTGCGCCGGCGCCCGGTGGACGTGGTCATCCTGGACATCAACCTGAAGGGCCGCAGCGGCCTGGAGATGCTCACGGGCCTGCGTCGCGAGTGGCCGACCCTGCCGGTGCTGATGGTCTCCATGTATCCGGAGGAACAATTTGCGCGGGCCGCCCTGGAGGCGGGCGCCAACGGCTATGTGCCCAAGGACGCGGAGCCCGGCGACCTGCTCGCCGCCATCCGCAGCGTGGCGCAGGGGGGAAGCGCCTTCGCACCCGCGATGGCACCGCGCGCCCGGGAGGCGGAGCCGGCGGTCGGCGAGGGGCCGCCCCATTTCCGACTTTCGGCCCGCGAAATGCAGATCATGGCGGCCATCGTGGCCGGCAAGTCCCTGACCGAGGTCGGCGCCGAACTCTTTCTCAGCGTGAAGACGATCTCCACCTACCGCACGCGTATCCTCGAGAAGCTGCAGCTCGGGAGCAACTCGGAACTGGTGCGTTACGCGATGCAGCACGGGCTGCTGGATTGACCCAAAAAACCCAGTTGAACCACAGAGTCACAGAGTTCACAGAGGAAAATCAGATACTTGTCGGGGTTGTCGTACTCACCCGATGGGTGGCCCGAACACCCAACTCGCAACTCCATGATTTTTAGCATTTCTCTGCGTCTCTGTGCCTCTGTGGTGAGGTTTTCAGGTTGACATAGGGTGACCCGGCTGGCGGGGTTCCGGACAGCTTGATGGCGGCGGGGGCGCCGCCCCAAGTGAATCTCACGGCCGCGCGGGCACTTGCCGTTCTCTACGGCCCTCCGCCCCTTTGCGCCTCTGCCGTGAGATCCTGACTTTCCCGGTGGCCATCGAGACTAGGCGAGCCGCCAAGGCACCACCTGGGGATGTCTGGAAGGCGAGGTCGGCATCCGGGCGCGAATCGTGCCGCATCCCCGGGAACCGCGCGGCTCGCCCCGGCCGGCGTTCAGCCCCCGGTCCGTTGCAGGCTCGCCGCGAGCCGCGGCGGCGTCCGGAGGGTCTGGAAAATGACGCAGTAGCGCTCGGTCTGCCGCATCAGTACGGCGAGCTGCTCGTCGCTGGCCG
>DAOLKI010000011.1:0-15899 GCA_035331665.1 Rhodocyclaceae bacterium | reverse complement strand
CGCGCAGCAGGTCGTTCGGAAATTCGATGTCGGCCTTGTCGATCTCGTCGATCAGGATCACGCACGGCGCATCGGACTCGAAGGCCTGCCAGAGGACACCCTGCACGATGTAGTTGGCGATGTCCTTGACCTTGTCCTCGCCGAGCTGGGAATCCCGCAGCCGGGAGACGGCATCGTACTCGTACAGTCCCTGCTGGGCCTTCGTGGTGGACTTGATGTGCCATTGCAACAACGGCATGCCCAGGGCGGCCGCCACCTCCTCGGCCAGCATGGTCTTGCCGGTCCCCGGCTCCCCTTTGACCAGGAGCGGGCGTTGCAGGGTGATCGCGGCATTCACCGCGAGTTTCAGGTCGGGAGTGGCGACGTAGCTCGCCGTGCCTTCGAAGCGCATGGAGGTCTTCCAGGGTTGGGTGTCGGCTAATTATCGCAGAGGAGCCCGAGGCGGGCGAGTTCCTCGGAAAGCGATTTCGATGTGCGGAAATGATGGGTCCGGAAGCCCAGAGCCTCGGCTGCGGCGACGTTCGCCGGATTGTCGTCGATGAACAGGGTTTCCTGGGCCACGAGGCCGTAGCGCTTGGCCAGCAGGTGGAAGATCGCCGGGTCGGGCTTGATGAGGCCTTCCTCGCCGGATATCACCAATCCCCGGAAGCGGTCCAGAAACCCGAACCTGCGCCGGGCGATGGGGAACAGTTCCGCCGACCAGTTGGACAACGCGTACAGGGGCAGGCCGCTGCCGTGCAATGCCTCGAGCAGCGCCACCGTCCCGTCGACCGGACCGGACAGCATCTCCTCCCAGCGGCCGTAGTAGGCGGCGATGAGGTCGGCATGGTCGGGGTGGAGGGCAATGCGCTCCCGGGTGGCTTCGGCGATGGGGCGCCCGGCATCCTGGCGTTCGTTCCAGGACTGCGGGCAGATCTCGGTGAGGAACCGGTCGAGGGCATCCGGTTCCGGGATCAGGTGTCGATAGAGGTAACGCGGATTCCAGTCGATCAGGACGCCGCCCAGGTCGAAGACCACCGCTGCGATCCGCGTCATCCGCCTGCCGCCCGCCGGATGCATTCGAGGTAGGCGTCGGCATCCGGCGGCGCGCGGTCGCGCGCCGATCGGAACACCGTTTCGCCCAGACATTCCAGTATCGCGTGCAGGGCGTCGTGGCGGTCGCCGCGCCTCGCGAGAAGCCGATCGAAGGCGGCCCGGATCCCCGGAGGCTGGTCGATCGACAACTGTTCCTCGACCGCCAGGTGCAGCGAAAGGTGCAGGAAGGGGTTGGTCTGGCCGTCCTCGGGGACCCATTCCCGGGACAGGGACTCCTCGCCGCCCTCCAGCAGGCGCTGGTATTCCGGATGCATCGCCGCCAGGTCGCCGGCGATTGTTTCCAGGGGCGTGCCCGGCAGGCCGCCCTTGCGCTTGCGCCATGCGTCGATGAAAAAACGCCGGGCCTGGTCTCGTGTGGGGGTGAACATGCGGGATCAGGCCTCGGTCTTGTCCGCAAACCCGCAAAGATCCCGGACGATGCAGGTCGGACAATCCGGCTTGCGTGCCTTGCACACGTACCGGCCATGCAGAATCAGCCAGTGGTGGGCGTGCAGACGGTACTTGGACGGAACTGCCTTCATCAGCTTCTCCTCGACCTCCCGCACATCCTTCCCCGGGGCCAGTCCCGTCCGGTTCGCGACCCGGAATATGTGCGTATCCACCGCGATGGTGGATTCCCCGAAGGCGATGTTGAGCACCACGTTCGCGGTTTTGCGCCCGACTCCCGGCAACGCCTCCAGCGACGCCCGGTCCCGCGGCACCTCACCGCCATGCCTCTCCAACAGCAACCGGGCGGTGGCGACCACGTTCTTCGCCTTCGTACGGTAGAGGCCGATGGTCCGGATGTATTCGGCCAGCGCGTCTTCGCCGAGGTCGGCGATGGCCCGGGCGTTGCCGGCGACGGGAAACAGCCGCCTCGTCGCGAGGTTTACCCCCTTGTCGGTGGCCTGGGCGGAAAGGATCACCGCAACGAGCAATTGGAAGGGGGTCGCATATTCCAGTTCGCCGACCGGTTCGGGGGTCGCCTCGGCGAGGCGGCAAAAGAAGGATTCGCGCTGTTGCGGTCGCATGTCAGTCCGCCGACGCGGGGAGGATGGCCGCGACCGCGGCATCGGACGCGTCCACCAGCGCCGACATCTCGCCGCGCCGGCTGATCACCGGAAGGTAGCGGAACGAGCCGGCAGGACGGCCGGAATCCTTCACGTATTCCGCGAGGGCGCCGCTGCGGTCGGAAGCAAGGGCACCCTTGGCTCCGTCCAACGCTCTGGAGGCGGCAAGAACCTCCGATCGGACCTCGCCATACGGTACGTAGTAACGGGGAAGCTGGTGCAGGTCGATGCCGTAGGTGGCGCCCGCGAACATGAGCCGTTCCAGTTCTTCCCGCGAGGCGGGCAGGCGGGCCGCGACGATCCGCGGCCCGGTGAGGGGCCGGATCGCGAACTCCGGCCGCGAGGCCTCCGCCAGCTGGGAATCCTCGAGCTCGCTGGCAGTGGCCACCTTGAAGACGTCCTTCACGAAGACCACATAGGCGGGACGGGCCTGAAAGAGCACCCAGGATCCGTAGGCGAGCGCGATCGCCTGCACGCAGGCAATCGTCGCGAGGTCGAAGCGCAGGCTCTTCTTCCGGGTGTCGAAGACGATCAGGGTGACCAGCGGTCCGAGGCAGACGTCCACCGTGCCCAGCAGTGCCACCAGATGCGCACCCCCGAGACCACGGAAGAAGGCCCCCGGGTACCAGAGCAGCACGACCACCGAGAGCGCCGCCACGACGACGACGGCGCTGAGCGCGAGATGGATCGCCGCAGCCTTGCCCCGGGTCATGCGTGGGCGAGATTCTCGGCGCGCCGGGCCGCGAGGCGCTGGTTCGCCCGGGCATCGATCCAGTTGCGCAGGGCGACCAGGCAGCCGAGGAGGATGAAGGCGCCCGGGGGGAGGATGGCCAGGAGAAAGCCCGGGTAGTCCTCGGGCAAGACCTGCCATCCCCGGAGGCCCGGAAGGATCATTTCCACGCCGGAGAAGAGCGTCCCCTGGCCGAGCAGTTCCCTCGCCGCTCCGAGAAGTCCGATGACCCAAACGAAGCCGATCCCCATCATGACGCCGTCGAAGGCCGATGCACCGACGGCGTTCTTGGCCGCAAACGCCTCGACGCGGGCGAGCACGATGCAGTTGGTGACGATCAACGGGATGAAGATGCCCAGCACCAGGTAAAGATCGTGCAGCCAGGCATTGAAGGCCAGGTCGACCACCGTCACGAGCGCCGCGATGATCAGAATGAAGATCGGAATGCGGATCTCATATGGAATGAAGGCCCGCAGACTGGAAAGTGCAAGGTTGGACATCCCCATCACCAGGATCGTGGCCAGGCCGAGACTCACGGCATTGACGAAATTGGTGCTCACGGCCAGCAAGGGGCACAGGCCCAACAGCTGGGCGAGGATCGCGTTCTGCTTCCAGATTCCGTTGCGGGCGATTTCCGTGTATGCGCTCATGGCCTCACTCCTGCAGTTGCACGGCGTCCCGCCGGTTGCCGCCGGGACGCCTCATGGATTCTCCGCGTAGCGGCTGCCGGCCGCGGCGGCGAACAGGCGTTCCCTTCGCTCCACGGCCCAGGCCAGGGCACGCCCCGTCGCATTGGTCACGGCTCGAGCCGAGATCGTGGCGCCGGAACGCTGCTCGAACCGGCCGCCGTCCTTGCGCACCCGCCACTGGCCGCGGGGCACGGTCTCGAATCCGTGGCCGGAGAACTGGGTGATCCAGGGATGCCCCTTCTCGCGGTCCTTCTTCGGATCGATGTAGTCGCCGAGTCCCGGCGTCTCGCGATGCGCGGTGACCCGCACCGCCGCGAGGCGGCCGTCGGCCCCGACGGCAAGCAGGAGACCGATGCGACCGGAGTAGCCGTCCGGTGCCGCCGCCTCGAACACCAGGGCCACGTCCTCGCCGCCTTTGCGCGCCCTGTACAGCGGGGATTCGACGTCCTGGCCGATGCCGGGCAGCGGCGGGAGGAGCACCCTGTCCGCGAGCAGGTCGTTGTCGTAGCCGTCCTGCGGCAGCACCTCGCCGACGAGGCGCAGTTTTTCCCGCTGGGCGCTGGCCTCCACGAGCGGACGCGTCAGGCTGTAGGTGCCCGCCATCAGGCTCGTGAACACCAGCGTGAACACCAGCAGGATCAACGCCGTCCGTACGGAGATGCGCAGGGCCGATGTGTCCGGCGAGCGGGGATGCAATGTCGCGGCGTCGGGGCCGGCGTCGGCATCGGGCCCGGTCACGGCGCGTCTCCTTTCTTGTGGCCGAAGACAGGCGGTTGGGTCCAGGTGTCGATCAGCGGCACGCAGATGTTCATCAGCAGCGTGGCGAAGGCGATTCCATCCGGGTAGGCGCCGAAGGTGCGGATCACCCAGGTCAGCAACGCTATTCCCGCGGCGAACACCAGCTTGCCGCGGGGCGTGGTCGCGCCCGAGACCGGATCCGTGGCGATGAAGAAGGCGGCGAGCATCGCGCCGCCCGTGAGCGTGTGGAAGAGGGGGCCCGCGTAGCGGGCCGTGTCGGTCAGCTGGGCCGATCCGGAGACGACCGCCAGGGTAGCCAGGAAGGCGGCCGGGATATGCCAGGTGATGATGCGCTGCTGGACCAGCCACAGTCCGCCCAGCAGGTAGCCGCCGGCAATCCATTCCCAGCCCTTGCCCCCGATATTGCCGAACGTGGCGCCGGACCCGAGGACCGCGGCAACGGTGGCGCGCGCTTCCTCGGTGTGGAGTTGGGTGCGCAGGAAATCGAGCGGCGTGGCCATCACGATCGCGTCAAGCCGGCGCTCGCCGAAGACCATCTGCATCTGGGCCGCGAAATCCGTGAAGCCGACCGCCGGCCACTGGGACATCAGTTGCGGGTAGGCGACGATCATCACGCAGAAGGCGACCATCGCCGGATTGAACGGATTCTGTCCCAGGCCACCGTACAGGTGCTTGGCGACGACCACGGCGACAAGGGTGGCGGCGACCATAAGCCACCAAGGCACGATCGGCGGAAAGGTCAGTCCGATGAGCCATGCCGTGACCAGCACGCTCCCATCGGACAGGAACAGCCACACGGGTTTGCGCCGGATGCCCAACATGGCGGCCTCGGCGGCGAGGGCGGTGGCCGACGCCATGGCGATCTGTACCAGCACGGCCGGGCCGAAGAACCATACATACGCCGCGACGCCCGGCAACAGGGCCGCGAGCGTGCGCAACATGACGCTGCGGACGCTGGCCGGCTGGCGGAAGAACGGGGAGTTGTTCAACATGGGTCGCCCTGTTTCGCTACTCGTCGGCCCTGGGTCGCAGCGACTGCGCCACTTCCTTCAGGTGGGCGCGCCGTGCCTCGATCTCCGCCACCTCGGATTGCTGCTCGGGGGTCAGATTGTCGGTATTGGCCGGGGCGCCTGCCGCGGCGCGTTGCGCCTTCGCCTTCTCCATGGCGGCAGCGATCAGCGCCTTCTTCGCATCCGCGGCGGGCGACTCAGGCTGCGCGGGCATGGTCGCTCCGTCCCCGTCCTTCGCGGCGGCAAGCTTCTCGCGGGTCGCCGCTGCCTTCGCAGCCAGCTTGGCTGCCTTCTCCTGCTTTTCCCGTTCCTCCCTGAACAGGCGGAATTCGTAACGCTCCCGCGCGTCGTCGGCCGAGGACTTGTCCCGCTCCCGGGCCCAGATCTCGCTTTTCGCGAAACGGTAGTAGTCCACCAAGGGTATGCCGGACGGGCACACGAAGGCGCAGCATCCGCACTCGATGCAGTCGAAGAGGTTGTACTCCTGGGCCTTGCCGAATATCTTCGCCTTGGAGAACCAGTAAAGCTCGAAGGGCTGCAGGTCCGCCGGGCAGGCCTTGGCGCACTCGCCGCACCGTATGCAGGGCATCTCGGGCGGCGGCGGCGGGAACAACCGCGGCGAGCCCACGAGGATGCAATTGGTGGCTTTGACCACGGGGACCGTATCGGACGGCATCAGGTAGCCCATCATGGGGCCGCCCATGATGGTCCGGTCGGTGTCCGGCCTGGAAACGCAGAGGTCGATCACGTGGCGCATCGGCGTGCCGAACAGTACATCGAAGTTGCGTGGATGCTCCACGTTGCCGGCGACCGTGACGACCCGGGAGATCAGGGGTTGTCCCATTTCGAGGGCCTCATACACCGCCAGCGACGTCCCGGTATTGAAGCACTGCACTCCGTAGTCGGTGGAGCGGCGCCCATGCGGCACCTCGATGCCCGTGAGCACCCGGATCAACTGTTTGGCCCCGCCGGCCGGATAGCGGGTCGGCACCGGCACGACGCGGATGCGTCCGTCGCCCACGGCACCGGCGTGCCGCTCCATGACCGAAATGGCTTCCGGCTTGTTGTCCTCTATGCCGATCAGGATGTGTTCGGCCCGTGTCAGGTCGCCCAGGATGGCGGCGCCGCGGATCACGAACTCGCCGCGTTCGCGCATCTGCATGTCGTCGCAGGTGATGAAGGGTTCGCACTCGGCGCCGTTGATGACGAGGGTGTCGAGCTTGCCGTCCTTGCCGGGATTCACCTTCAAGTGCGACGGAAACACGGCGCCGCCGAGGCCGACCACCCCGGCGTCGCGCAGGGCGTCGCGAACGGCCGCCGGCGACATGTCCCGCCAGGGCACGGGCTTGCGCTCGATCCACTCATCCCGGCCGTCCGGCGCGATGACCACGCAGAGTGCCAGGAGCCCCGACGAATGCGGCGCCAGTCGCATTTCCACCGCAATCACCGTTCCCGACGTCGTCGCATGAACGGATGACGAGACGTTGCCGTCCGGTCCCCCAATGGCCTGGCCCTTGAGCACCTTTTCGCCCGCCTTCACCATCGGGTGGGGCGGGCCGCCGATGCTCTGGTGGAGCGGGATGACCAGTTCGTCGGGCATCGGCACCGTTCCGATCGGCTGTCCGATCGAAGGATCCTTGTGGTAGGACGGCTTCACGCCGCCATGGAAACGGAAGAGCCTTTGCAGCATCAACCGGTCCCTCCCGGTCGTTGCAGCGTGAAGATCGGATACTTCCACTTCCAGTTCTCGATGTTCTCGCCCACCGGAGTCATGACGATGCAATCGACCGGACAGGGCGGAAGGCAGAGTTCGCAGCCGGTGCATTGGGCGGCCACGACGGTGTGCATCTGTTTGGCGGCGCCGATGATGGCATCCACCGGGCAGGCCTGGATGCACAGGGTGCAGCCGATGCAGAGGTTCTCGTCGATGATCGCGACGCTCTTCGGCTTTTCCACGCCATGCTCCGCCGACAGGGGCTTGAACTCGCGCCCCAGCAGGTCAGCCAGCTTGCGGATGCCTTCCTCGCCACCCGGCGGGCACTGGTTGATGTCCGCCTCGCCCTTGGCGAGTGCCTGCGCATAGGGCTTGCATCCCGGGTAGCCGCACTGGCCGCACTGGGTCTGGGGAAGCATCGCATCGATCTTCTCCACCAGCGGATCCCCCTCGACCTTGAAGCGGACCGAGGCGAATCCGAGCGCGGCACCCAGCACCAGAGCGCCGATGGCCATGACGAGGAGGGCCGCGAGCATCTATTTGTACTTGTCCAGGCCGGCAAATCCCATGAAGGCGAGGCTCATGAGGCCGGCGGTCACCATCGCGATCGCCGTGCCGCGGAACGGTACTGGCACGTCGGCACCCTCCAGTCTTTCCCGTACCCCGGCAAAAAGGACCAGGACGAGCGTGAACCCCAGGGCCGACCCGAAGCCGAACAACAGGGATTCGACGAACCCGTGCCGGAGGCCTACGTTGAGGAGGGGTATGCCGAGCACCGCGCAGTTCGTCGTGATCAGCGGCAGGTAGATGCCGAGAACCTGATGCAGGACCGGACTGGTCTTCTGGATCACCAGTTCGGTCAATTGAACGATTGCCGCGATAGTGACGATGAACGAGAGCGTCCGCAGGTACTCGAGGTCGTATGGAATCAGCAGCCACCGGTCGATCACGAAACTGGTGCCGCAGGCCAGGGTCAGCACGAAGGTCGTCGCGGCGCCCATGCCCACCGCCGTCTCCAGTTTCTTCGAGACGCCCATGAAGGGGCACAGCCCGAGGATGCGGACGAGTACGACGTTATTGACGAGAACGGCGCCGAGCAGGACGAAGAGATAGGAGGTCATGGTCGGGGGATGCGGCCCCGGCGGATGGGAGAAGCAGGCTGGGGTCGGATTATCCCATCAGACGGCCGGGTGGACAACCCTGAGACCCGCGCGGAGTCTGGCTTTGCGGCTGACGAGGCCCTGACCGCGCGCGTCGCGGAGATTCAGAATCGCGCAGGCAGGAAAGGCATTCCGGTATCCTCCGCCAGACCCTCGTGGGTGACCTGCCCGCCGTGTATCTGCAATCCCATCGCCAGCCCCGGATCCTCGGCCACGGCTCCCGCGAGACCGAGGCGGGCCAGCGATCGGGCGTGAGGCAGCGTCGCCTGGGTGAGGGCCAGGGTGGCCGTACGCGCCACGGCCGACGGCATGTTCGGCACGCAGTAATGGACGACGCCTTCCTCGACGAAGAGGGGCGCCGAGTGGGAAGTCGGGCGGGATGCCTCGGAGATGCCTCCCTGATCGATCCCCACATCCACGATGACCGAGCCCGGGCGCATCCGCCGCAGCAGGTCCCGGGGCACGAGCTTGGGGGAGAGCTTTCCGGGGATCAGCACCGCACCCACCACGAGGTCCGCCTCGGCCACCGCGGCCGCGAGGGAAAGCGGTTCCGCCACCAGGGTCTTGATGCGGCCCCGATACAGGGCGTCCAGGCGGTCGATCTTCTCGAGCCCCCGGTCGATCACGGTGACCTCGGCGCCCATCCCGACGGCGACCCGCACCGCTTCGGCGCCGACGTTGCCCGCGCCGATCACGACCACGCGGGCCGGCGGAACGCCGGGGACGCCGCCCAGCAGGATGCCCGATCCCCCGTTGGCCATCTGCAATGCCCAGGCGCCCATTTGCGGCGCGAGGCGTCCGGCGATGCGGGACATCGGCGCGAGCAGCGGCAACTCACCGCGGGCATCGGTCACCGTCTCATAGGCGACGCAGGACAGCCCGCTATCCAGCATGTGGCGCAACAGGTCCGGGTCGGGCGCAATGTGCTGGTAACAGTAAAGGACCTGCCCGGGGCGGGTCAGCGCGTATTCGGGTGGCTGCAGTTCCTTGACCTTGATCACCAGGTCGCTGTGCCCGTAAATCTCGTCCGGCGTGGCGACGATGCTCGCGCCCGCCGCGGCGTAGGCTGCGTCGTCGAAGCCGACACGGCGCCCCGCGTCCCGTTCGACGAGCACGCTGTGTCCGTCGAGGACCAGGGCGTGCGCGCCGGCCGGCGTCAGGCCGACGCGGTATTCGTGGTTCTTCGTTTCCTTCGGGCAGCCGATGATCACCGGAACCCCCGGGTCGCGGTCACGCATTCCCGGATCAGGCCGGGACCGCGGTAGATGAGGCCGGAATACAGCTGCACGAGGCGCGCGCCGGCTTCCAGCTTCGTCAGGGCCCTGCGTCCGTCCGTGATGCCGCCGGCGGCGATGACGGGCACCGCCCCGGCCAGGGCGGCCGCCAGTTCGCGGACGACCCGCGTGGAGCGCTCGAACACCGGCGCTCCCGAAAGACCACCGGCTTCCCCGCCGTGCGGCAGGTGCTCGACGCCTTCCCGCGACAACGTCGTGTTCGTGGCGATCACCGCGTCGATCCGATGCCGCCGCAAGGCGTCGGCGATCTGGACGATCTGGGACGACTCCAGGTCGGGCGCGATCTTCAGCGCGATGGGCGCTCGCCGGCCATGCACGTCGGCCAGGGATTCGCGGCGCGCCGCCAGGGCCGCCAGCAGCGCATCCAGTTCCGATTCGCCCTGCAACTGGCGCAGGTTCTTGGTGTTCGGGCTCGAGATATTGACCGTCACGTAGTCGGCATGCGGGTAGACCTTGTCCAGGCAGGCCAGGTAGTCGTCGGCCGCCCGTTCGATCGGCGTGTCGAAATTCTTGCCGATATTGATGCCGATGATCCCGCGCACGCCCCGTTCCCGGGCTGCGACGACGTTGGCGACGAGATGGTCCACGCCGAGATTGTTGAAGCCCATCCGGTTGATGATGCCCTGGGCGGCGGGCAGGCGGAACAGGCGGGGCTTGGGGTTGCCCGGCTGCGGCCGCGGCGTGACGGTGCCGATTTCGACGAATCCGAAACCGAGCCGGAACCAGGCCTCGATGCACTCGCCGTTCTTGTCCAGTCCCGCCGCCAGACCGACGCGATTCGGGAAGGACAGGCCCATGACCGGCACCGGCGGATCGGCCGGGGAATGGGCTCGGGGAAGGAAGGTGCCGGCCCGTTTCAGGGTGGCGATGGTCAGGTCGTGGGCGTCCTCGGCATCGAGGGCGAAGACCATGGGACGGACGAGGCAATAGGGGAGCATCGTGCAATTCTACCCGGCCCCTCCCTGTTCAGCCCTTGCCAAGCACCGCGATGCCTATGGCACAATCCGATGCCATCGGGGAGCGGGCGGGGATGCCAATGGATTTGGGCATGAATTTTCAGGGATCGACGGGCGGGGCGACCGGAGTCGACACGACCGCCTACCGCCGGTTTCTGAACGAGATGCCGGTGGGCATCACGGTATTCCAGGACGGCCTGCTCCGGTTCGTCAATGTTGCGGCGCAAACGCTGTTCCGCCGTTCGGCGGCGGAGCTGGAGTCCCGTTCCGTCCTCGAACTCGTGGATGCCACCGATCGGCCACGTCTGATCGGCATCCATCGCCGGTGGCTTCGCGAGGGTACGCTGCCCGGACATTGCGTGCTGCGCGCGAGCGGCGACGAGGGCGCCGCACGCCATTGGCGGGTGGCGCTGAACGGCGTCGAATGGGAGGGGCGCCCGGCCGTGCTGGCGGCCATTTCCGACATCAGCGAGCAGGTCCGGGCCCGGGACGAAATGCGGCGGTTGGCGCTCCATGACCCCCTGACGGGACTCCCGAACCGCCTCCTCCTGGAGGACAGGATCCACCAGGCGATTGCCGCGGCGCGCAGGAAAGGGAAAGGTATTGCCCTGCTCTTCCTGGACCTGGACGGCTTCAAACCGATCAACGATTCCATGGGGCACCGCACGGGCGACGACGTCCTGCGTGAAATCGCGGGGCGGCTGCGCGGGTGCATGCGCGCATCGGATACCGTGGCGCGGGTGGGCGGAGACGAGTTCGTCGTCCTCGTGCAGGACGTGGACAACCGGTGCGAATGCCTGCCGGTGGCGCGAAAACTGGTGGAGGCGGTCGGCCACCCCGTCTCGTTCCCGGGAGGCGAGGCGACGCTGGGCGTCAGTGCGGGCCTGAGTTTCTATCCCGAAGACGGGCAGGACAGGGAGTCCCTGATGCGCGTTGCCGACGCGAGCATGTACCTGGCCAAGCGCGCCGGCCGCAATCAGGTCCGCTGCGCCACCTGCGACCAAGCCTTCGATCTTGCCGGGCCGGGATGCGGATAGGCGGCGCCCGGCGACGGGCCGCCGTTCAATCCGCCAGGCGGGTCCATTCGCCGAGACGCAGCCCTTCCAGGGGACGGTAATTTCCCTTGTAGGCCATCTTGCGGCTGTCGCGGATCCAGTAGCCCAGGTACAGATAGGGCAGACCCAGGCGCCGGCACTGGTCGATCTGCCACAGGATCGCATAGGTGCCGTAGGAGGCCCCGGTCCGGTCAGGGTCGAAGAAGGTGTAGACGGAGGACAGGCCATCGGCCAGCACGTCCACGATGCTCACCATGAACAGTTCCTCGCCCTCGCGGAACTCGATCAGGCGGCTGTCCACGTGGCTCTGCAGCAGGAAATGGGCGTACTGGTCGCGGCTGTCCTGGTCCATCCCTCCGCCGCAATGCCGCGCGGCCTGATAGCGCTGGTACAGGACGTAATGTTCCTCGCGAAAGGCGAGCGGCCGCTCGATGGCGATCAGGTCGCCGTGCCTCGCGCGGGCGCGGCGTTGCGCCCGGTTCGGACGAAAGTCCCCGACGATCAGGCGCACGGGCACGCATTCCCGGCAGGCATCGCAGTAGGGACGATACGTGAATACGCCGCTGCGGCGAAAGCCGGCCCGGACCAGTTCGCCGTAGGTCGCCGCGTCGATGAGGTGGGTCGGCGTGGCGACCTGGGACCGGGCCACGCGGCCGGGGAGGTAGGAACAGCCGTAGGGCGCCGTCGCATAGAACTGCAGGAGGGGAAACGGGGGCAGGTCGCGCAGGTGGGTCACGCCGCCGCCCCGCCGCCTTCCCGCCGGAATATCCCTGCGACCGCATCGGTGGGCCAGCGGCCCGGCGCCGGGCCGTCCGCCGTGAGCGCGGCCAGACGCCGCGTGAAATCGCGTCGCGGTATGGGCCTGGCGCCCAGGGATATGAGGTGTGCGGTCTCCATCTGGCAATCTATTATGCCGAATCCGCTCCGTTCCAGATGGCGGCACAAGTGGGCGAGCGCGATCTTGGAGGCATCGCGGCGCCGCGAGAACATGGATTCCCCGTAGAAGGCGCGCCCGATCGCCACCCCGTAGAGCCCCCCGACGAGCTTGCCGTCCATCCAGGTCTCCACGCTGTGCGCATGGCCGAGTTCGTGCAGGCGGCAGTACGCCTTCTGCATTTCGGCGGTGATCCAGGTGCCTCCCTGCCCCTCGCGGGGAGTTGCCGCACAGGATCCGATCACCTCCGCGAACGCGGTGTCGAGGCGGAGTTCGTAGGACAGGTTGCGCAAGGTACGCGCCAGGGAACGCGTGATGCGCAACTCGGCCGGTAACAGGACGGTGCGTGGATCGGGGCTCCACCAGAGGATCGGGTCGCCGGGACTGAACCAGGGAAAGATGCCGAGCCGGTAGGCGGCGAGGAGTCGTTCAGGCGACAGGTCGCCGCCGAAGGCCAGGAGGCCGTTGGGCGAATCGGCCGCCGTCTCGACCGGCGGAAAGACGGGGGCGGCCGCCAGCCTGGGAATCACGTCGGGATCGGTGGTCGCGCCGCGCCCGTCATTCGCGGAATGCCACCACATGGTCCACGTCGAGGCGTATGCCGATACGCTCGCCGATCGCGTGGTTATGGTGCGACGGGACCAGGGAGAGCACGGTGTTGCCCGACGGCAAACGCAGCGTGTACAGGAATTCGGCGCCGCGGAAGGCCTTGGCGACCACCTCGGCGACGACAGGCGACGCGTCGTCATGCACGATATCGTCCGGGCGCAGCAGGACCTGCATGCGGCAATCCCGGCCACAGGCCGCGCAACTGGTGCCGCAATCCAGAGGCACGTCGCTGCGCAGCATGCCCAGTTCCACCCGCACCGAGTTGCGGTCCCCGACCTCGCCTCGGACGAAAACGCCCTGACCGATGAAATCGGCCACGAAACGGCTGGCCGGACGGTGGTAGAGATTGTATGCGCTGTCCCACTGCTCGATGCGTCCTGCATGCATGACGCCGATCGCGTCGGCCATGGCGAATGCCTCGTGCTGGTCGTGCGTCACCAGGACCGCCGTGGTGCCCGTCCGCTTCAGGATGTCGCGCACTTCCAGCGACAGCCTCTCGCGCAGATCCACGTCCAGGTTCGAGAAGGGCTCGTCGAGAAGCAACAATCGCGGGGCCGGTGCAAGGGCCCGGGCGAGGGCCACCCGCTGCTGCTGCCCGCCGGAAAGTTCGTGCGGAAACCTGTGCTGCTGCCCGGCCAGTCCCACGAGTTCGAGCAGTTCGGCGACCCGGGGGGCGGCCGCTCCCCGGCGGCCGCCGGGGATGCCGAAGGCGACATTGTCTCCGACGGAGAGATGCGGGAAGAGGGCGTAATCCTGGAAGACCATCCCGATTCGCCGCGCCTCGGGAGGAACATGAAGGCCGGGCGACGCGACGACCTTCCCGTCCAAGCGGATTTCCCCGGCATCCGGACGCTCGAAACCCGCCACCAGCCGCAGGACCGTCGTCTTCCCGCATCCGGAGGGTCCCAGCAGGCAACCGATGCTTCCTTCCTCCAATGCCAGGCCGAGGCCGTCGACCACGACGTGGTCACCGTAGCCATGACGGACCGAATCGAGCGTGAGCAGGGGCATGGGCGCGCGGCGGATCGAATGCGGAGATGAGAGTTACTCTCAATTATAATCGGACCGCCATGTGCGGGACCCGACGGACAGGCCGCGACCGCCGGTCCGCGTCGGCGCCCCGGTAGTGCCGCCCTCTCCGCCCCGTTTTCCGTGCAACGTCTCCTCTCCGCCGCCGCCGTCTCCGTCGCCATCCTGGTCGCCACGCCGGTGCTTGCCGTGGCCGCCAATCTCCTCGCGGCCGGCACGGGCGACACATGGGCCCATCTCGCCTCCACGGTCCTCGGCGAGTATGTCGCGAATTCGCTGTTGCTCTGCCTCGGCGTCGGCGTGGGCGCGGCGGCGGTCGGAACGGGAGCCGCCTGGCTGGTCGCCATGCACGACTTTCCCGGCAAGCGCGTTTTCGAATGGGCACTCCTGCTGCCCCTGGCAATGCCCGCTTACGTCCTGGCGTATGTCTACACGGATCTCCTGCAGTTCGTCGGACCCGTGCAGACCGGGCTGCGGGACACCTTCGGCTGGCGGCGCGAGGACTATTGGTTTCCCGACGTGCGCAGCCTCCCCGGGGCGATCGCGCTGTTCGTCTGTGCCCTCTATCCCTACGTCTACCTGATCGTCCGTACCGCCTTTCTGGAAAGGGCCTCGGGAATGCTCGAAGCGGCGCGCGCCCTGGGGCTTTCGCCCTGGCGGGCCTTCTGGCGGGTGTCCGTCCCGCTCGCGCGGCCGGCGATCGCCGCGGGCGTCGCGCTGGCCCTGATGGAGACGCTGGCCGATTACGGGACCGTCGCCTATTTCGCGGTGCCCACGTTCACCACCGGCATCTATCGGGCGTGGTTTTCGCTCGGCGACCGCACCGCGGCCGCCCAGTTGGCGGCGCTCCTGCTCGGATTCGTGCTGCTGCTGCTGGTCACCGAGCGCTTGAGTCGCGGCCGCGCCCGGTACCACGACACGACCGGCCGGCGACGACCGATGGCGGGGCGGCATCTGCACGGCATCCGGGCCTTCGCCGCATGGCTGGGCTGCCTTGCGCCCTTGGCCGTGGGCTTCCTGATTCCCGGCGCGCTGCTGTTGCGCCTTGCGGTCGGCGAACGGGAGAGCGAGTTCGGCGACCGCTTCTGGATGCTGGCGCGGAACAGCCTGACGCTGGCCCTCGTGGCCTCGTGCCTGGCGGTCCTGGTGGCCGCATTGCTGGGCTATGCGGCGCGCGACCCGCGGCGTCTCCTGCCGCGCATCGCGACGCGCGTCGTGGGTCTCGGCTACGCGGTTCCGGGTTCGGTGATCGCCGTGGGCGTCCTGATACCGGTGACCCGCCTCGACCATGCGCTGGCGCTCCTGTGGCGGGAGGCGGCCGGGGTCGATCCGGGCCTGATACTGACGGGCGGTATTGCCGCTCTCGTGTATGCCTACCTCGCGCGCTTCCTTTCCGTGGCGCTGCAGAGCGTCGAGGCGGGGCTCGGCAGGATCACACGCAGCATCGATGATGCGGCCCGCATACTGGGTTGCCGGCCGATGCAGGCGCTCGGCCGCGTGCACCTGCCGATGCTCCGCGGCAGCCTGCTGACGGCGATGCTTCTGGTATTCGTGGACGTGATGAAGGAACTGCCGGCGACCCTCGTGATGCGGCCGTTCAACTTCGATACCCTGGCCACCCAGACCTACACGCTCGCCGCCGACGAGCGCCTCGCCGAGGCATCCATCGCGGCACTGGCCATCGTCGCCGTGGGCCTGGTGCCGATCGCCGTGCTGGCGCGGCAGATCGCCGGACGGGGTGGCACCACGCAGCACCCGTGAACGGGACCTGCCGGGGGGCGATGGGCCGGCGCGCGGCGGCATGCCGGCGCCGGG
>DAOLKI010000010.1:0-16356 GCA_035331665.1 Rhodocyclaceae bacterium | reverse complement strand
CAGGGCGGCGACCGACGAATCCACGCCCCCGGACATGCCGACCACGACGGAGGCTCCCTGTCCATCGCCCAGCGGTGCCAGGATTCTTTCCATTTCGATCAACTCAAGCTTCCTTTCGCGGACACGTGCCCCGGGGCACCCGGCGTCGACGGCCCGGTCGCCGGGCTTCCGTGGCGTGGCGTCACGGCGCGGAATGGTGCCGAATCACGTCCAGAGGAAAGCGCCGGCCCTCCCGGTGATCGATCACGCATTGCAGGACCAGGGGGCTGCGGTGTGCATGGCGGCAGGCGGCGATCTCCTCGGGAGTCATCCACAGGGCACGCAGGATGCCGGCGTCCAAGGTCCGCGTGGAATCGTGCCCGCCGAGTTCCCCGGCGAAGGCGAAACGCAGGTAGGTGATGTCGCCGGCCGGCCGTGGCCATTGGTACACGCCGACCAGATGGGTTGGCCGGAACGACCAGGCGGTTTCCTCCAGCGTCTCCCGCGCGCAAGCCGCCACCAGGGATTCGCCCTCGTCGAGGTGCCCGGCCGGCTGGTTGATGCGGATGCCGTCGTCGGTTTCCTCTTCGACCAGGAGGTAACGGCCTTCCCGCTCGACGAGGGCGGCCACCGTGACGTTGGGCTTCCAGATTCTATCCACGATGCCATTCTACCGCCGCGCCCCGGACGCCTTCGGGCCATCCGGCAATTCGGCTAAAATCGAGGGCTCACAACGCCCTGGAGATTCCCACCATGTCGATGGCCGACCGCGACGGCTTCATCTGGTACGACGGCAAGCTCGTGCCTTGGCGTGAAGCCACCACCCACGTGCTGACCCATTCGCTGCATTACGGGCTCGCGGTCTTCGAGGGCGTGCGAGCCTACAAGACGGTCAACGGGACGGCGATCTTCCGCCTCCGGGAGCACACGGACCGCCTGTTCAATTCGGCCCATATCTACCGCATGCCCATGCCCTGCGACAAGGCGACGCTGATCGAAGCGCAAAAGGAGGTGGTGCGGGCCAACGCGCTGGAATCCTGCTACCTGCGGCCGATCGCGTTCTACGGATCGGAAAAGATGGGCGTCTCGCCCATCGGCGCCAAGACCCATGTGGCCGTGGCCGCCTGGCCGTGGGGCGCCTACCTCGGGGAGGAGGGCATGGAGAAGGGCATCCGGGTGAAGACGGCCAGTTATGCCCGCCATCACGTGAACGTGTCCATGTGCCGGGCGAAGTATTCGGGAACCTATGCCAATTCCATCCTGGCGAACATGGAAGCGACGGAACAGGGCTACGACGAGGCCCTGCTGCTCGACGTGGACGGTTTCGTCGCGGAGGGCGCCGGAGAGAACCTTTTCGTCATCAAGGATGGGCAGATCTACGAACCCGAGATCGCGTCGGCCCTGATCGGCATCACGCGCGCCACGGTGCATGCGCTGGCGAAGGAGCTGGGCTACTCGGTCGTTTCCAAGCGGCTGACGCGGGACGACATCTACATCGCCGACGAGGCATTCTTCACCGGCACCGCCGCGGAAGTGACCCCGATCCGGGAACTCGACGGACGCCGGATCGGCGAAGGACGCCGCGGCCCCGTCACGACCCGGATCCAGAGCCTCTTCTTCGATGTGGTCAATGGCAAAGTGCCCGCCCATGCCGAATGGCTTACCCCCGTCTGATCGAACCACCGATGCGCGAGAACTCCATGGCACAACTGAACGAAACGACCCGGCAGGCGGACGTGACCGCCGACGACCTCCCGCTGCACTGCCCGCGCCCCGGCGCTCCCCTCTGGGCGCGCCATCCGCGCGTGTTCCTGGACGTGCTGAAGAATCCGGAGGGCAACGCCACCTGTCCGTATTGCGGAACCACCTACCGGTTCACGGGCGAGCGTCCGAAGGGCCATCACTGAACGTCGGTCTCCGGCACGCCACGAGGTCGCCCTGAAGATCCTGGTGGTCGCTCCTTCCTGGATCGGAGACACGGTGCTCGCGCAACCGCTCCTGTCCCGCCTGGCCGACCTGCACCCGGGCGTCTCCATCGACGTGCTCGCGGCCGCCTGGAGCGCGCCGCTGTTGCACCGGATGCCGGAAGTGCACCGGGTCGTGGACAGCCCCTTTCGGCACGGCGAACTGAATCTGGCCGGCCGGTGGCGGCTCGGGCGGGAACTGGCGCCGGAGGGCTACGACGAGGCCATCGTGCTGCCGAACTCCTGGAAATCTGCCCTCGTGCCCCTGTTTGCGGGAATTCGGCGGCGCACGGGCTACCGGGGGGAAGCCCGCCACGGCATCATCAATCGGATGCACCGTCTGGACCGGGCACGTCACCCACGGCTCGCCGACCGGTACGCGCAGTTGGCCGAAACGCCGGGCTCGGAACATCCGGCGATCCGGAGGCCGCATTTGAGTTCGACGCCGCAGGGGCAACAGGCGGTTCGGGGACGCCTCGGCCTGACATCGGACGGCCCTCCCGTCGTGTTCTGCCCCGGAGCCGAATTCGGGCCGGCAAAACGCTGGCCGGCCCGTCACTTCGCGACCCTGGCGACGGCGCTCGGGACACCGCGCGAACCCGTTTGGCTCGTCGGGTCGCAGAAGGACCGGCCCATCGGCGAACAGATCGCCGAGCAATCGCGCGGAGCGGCACTGAATCTGTGCGGACGGACATCGCTGGAAGATGCCATCGACCTGCTGGCCCAGGCCCGCTCCGTGGTCTGCAACGATTCCGGACTCATGCACGTGGCTGCAGCCTTGGATCGACCGCTGGTGGCGGTGTTCGGGTCCTCGAGCTTCAATTACACCCCCCCCATGTCCCCCCAGGCAAAGATCGTTTCCCTGAATCTGGAATGCAGCCCGTGCTTCATGCGCGAATGCCCGGAAGGCCATCTGCGCTGCCTGAACGAACTGACGCCGGAGCGGATCCTGACAACGCTGCGCCAGATGGGAGTCGCCGCATGAAGACGTCGCGTCCGATCTTCACCTCGCCCCAAGACGTCGAGGCGGCATTCTACGAAGCGCTCGAGCGGGCCGACTTGGACGCCATGATGGCGGTCTGGGCCGAGGACGAGGAGGTGGTCTGCGTCCACCCAGGCGGTCCGCGCATCACCGGCTATTCCGCCGTGCGCGAGGTCTGGCGGCGAATGTTCGAGGCCGGATCGAGGCTGCGGATCCGTCTGTCGGAGCCGACCATGGTGCAAAACCCCTTCACGGCCATCCAGACGATACGGGAGCAGATCTCGGTGGTCGGCGACGAGGAAATGCGGGCACCGGTGATCGCCACCAACATCTACGTCCGCGGTGCCCTGGGCTGGCGCCTGGTCCTGCACCACGCGTCTCCGGCGCCGCCGGCGCCGGCCAGCGAAAACCCGAAGACGCTGCATTGAGCCGGTCTGCGCCGTTCGTTGCGCCGCGTTGGCTCCCCGGCGCGCATCTGCAGACCCTCTGGCCTCTGCTCCGCAAGGGCGCGGTTCCGCCCTTGCATCGCGAGCGTTGGCAGACACCCGACGGCGATTTCATCGACCTCGACTGGCTCGCAGCGCCTGGCGACGCGCCGCTGCTCGTGCTCTTCCACGGTCTGGAAGGCAGTTCCCGCAGCCATTACGCCATCAGCATCATGCGGGAGGCCGCGGCCCTGGGGTGGGGCGGCGTCGTGGTGCACTTCCGCAGTTGCTCCGGGGAACCGAACCGGCTCCTGCGTGCGTATCACTCGGGCGACTCCGACGAGATCGACTGGATATTGCGGCGCCTCGGGACCGCCCGGCGCCCCGTCTTCGCGGTCGGCGTCTCGCTGGGCGGCAATGCGCTGCTGAAATGGCTGGGCGAACGTGGGACCGAGGCCGAGGGTATCGTGCGCTCTGCGGTGGCCGTCAGCGCGCCGGTGGACCTGGCGGCCGGCAACGATGCCCTCCGGGCCGGGTTGAGCCGCATCTACACCCGGCATTTCCTGGCGACCCTGATCCCGAAGGCCCTCGCCAAGGCGCGCCGGTTTCCCGGCGCGCTCGACGCCGGGCGCATCTCCCGCTGCCGCTCACTCGGCGAATTCGACGACGCCTACACGGCCCCGGTGCACGGCTTTCGCGATGCGGCGGACTATTACCGGCGCTCCAGTGCCGCCGGCCATTTGGGTGGGATTCGAGTGCCGACGCTGATGATCAACAGCCTGAACGATCCGTTCCTGCCCCACCGGGCCCTGCCGAATCCCGGATCGCTGCCGCAGGCGGTCACCCTGGAGACTCCGGCCCACGGCGGCCACGTCGGGTTTGTCGCCGGCCGTTTTCCCGGCGAGAACACCTGGCTGGCACGGCGAATCCGATCGTTTTTCCAACCGTGACGCCGGTCACGCGGTGCAAACCGCGCCGGCACGGTACGGTGCGATAATCGCCGTTCTTCGGAGAATTGAGAACCATGACACCCGTCGCCCAGGAAATATTCAAGGCTTACGACATCCGCGGCATCGTGGGGACCAGCCTCACGTCGGAGACGGCGCGGCAGATAGGGCTCGCATTGGGCACCGAGGCCATTGGCCGGGGGGTCCGTTCGATCGCCGTCGGGCGCGATGGCCGGCTGTCCGGGCCGGAACTGTCGGCCGCCCTGTCCGGCGGCATCACCGCGACCGGCGTCGACGTGATCGACATCGGACGGGTGCCGACGCCGGTCACCTATTTTGCAGCCTTCGAACTGCAGACCGGCAGTTGCGTTTCCGTCACCGGCAGCCATAACCCGCCCGATTACAACGGGATGAAGATGGTGCTCGACGGACGGACCCTGTACGGCGAGCATATCCAGGACCTGCGCAGGAGAATCGAGCGCCAGGCCTTCGCCGAGGGTACCGGCGTGGTCCGTCATGCGGATGTCAAGGAGGCCTATTTCAGCCGAATCACGGGTGACGTGAGGCTTTCGCGTCCGATGAAGGTCGTCGTCGATTGCGGCAACGGCGTCGCGGGAACCTTCGCGCCCGACCTGCTGAGACGCATGGGTTGCGAGGTCGTCGAACTGTTCTGCGACGTGGATGGCCGCTTCCCCAACCACCACCCGGATCCGTCGAAACCCGAGAATCTGGAGGACGTCCGGCGCGCGTTGCGGGAGACGGATGCCGAACTCGGGCTGGCCTTCGACGGGGACGGGGACCGCCTGGGAGTGGTCACGAAAGACGGAGAGATCATCTACCCGGATCGCCAGTTGATGCTCTTCGCCGCGGATGTGCTGACTCGCAATCCGGGCGCGCAGATCATCTTCGACGTCAAGTGCTCGCGGTGGGTATCCGAATCCATCCGCCAACAGGGCGGACAACCGGTCATGTGGAACACTGGCCACGCCCTGGTCAAGGCGAAACTGAAGGAAACCGGCGCGCCGCTGGCGGGCGAGATGAGTGGGCACATGTTCTTTGCGGAACGCTGGTACGGGTTCGACGACGGAATCTATGCCGCCGCGCGCCTCCTGGAGATCGTCTCCCGCTGGCCCGACGCCAACTGGCCGCTTAAACACCTGCCGAACGCGATCTCGACTCCCGAACTGAATCTCAAGATGCGGGAGGGAGAACCGCCGCTGCTCGTGCAACGCCTGAAAGCCAACGGCAGTTTCCCGGGCGCCCGGCAATTGATCACCATCGATGGAATCCGCGCGGAATACGCGGACGGATTCGGCCTGGCCCGGCCCTCGAACACCACGCCGGTGGTGGTCCTGCGTTTCGAGGCCGACACCCCCGCGGCCCTGGATCGTATACAGCGGGAATTCCGATCCGCGATCGCCGAAGCCTGGCCGGGGATCGACCCGGGATTCTGATCCGATCAGGCCGGGATCGCTCGGGAGCGCAGCCAGTCCCGAATGGCGAGGCCCGTGCCGAAGTCCCAAGGGCGGAGCTTCTCGGGCAGGACCAGTCGGTATTCGGCCAGTTCCTCGTTGAGCACGATCTCGCCGGCGGCCTCCACGGCGTAGGCGATGATCACTTCGTGCTTGCGTTGGAACGGGTAAACCCCGATGAGGGCGACGGACCGGGAGAGCAGACCCAGTTCCTCGCGCACTTCCCGGACCACGGCGTCTTCGGGGGTTTCGTCCCGCTCCAGGAACCCGGTGATCAGGCCGAACATCTTCTCCGGCCATGCGACATTCCGGGCCAGGACCACCTGCCCTTCGCGCACCACGAGGCCCGCGACGACGGGGGCTGGATTGTCCCAATGCACGAATCCGCAGGCCGGATCCATGCAGGCGGCGCGCGCCAGGCCCCCGTAGTGGCGTGCTTCGAGCGAACTGCCGCAGCGCGGGCAGAACCGCCAGCCCGCTTCACCCATCACGCGCGGGCTCTGCGCCGGCGCAGCACGGCGAGGATTCCCAGGCCCGCCGCCATCAGGACGTGGGTCTCCGGTTCCGGCACCGGCGCCGCCAGGCGCACGTTGTCGAGGCGGGCGTAGTCGTCACCGAGGGTCTTGAAATCGGCGTTCACGTAGATGCCCTGCAGCGTTCCCAGCACGGCGGCAAACTGCGCCTCCGTGACCGGGCCGAGCGTCAGGGTGAAGGGATTCAGGGCCCGCCAGGCGGCCGCCTTGAGGTCGAAACTGAAATGCGTGAAATCCGTCCCCGGCGTTGCGAAGGAAAAGGCCGCCAGGGCCGTCACGCCATCGCTGAGGACCACCACCGGCCATGCCGACCCGGGATCGCTCAGGCTGTCGGACAGATCGAGGCTCAACGTGCCACCGGCATAGGCGGCCTTGTCTCCGAGGAACTTTCCGGGGGCGGAAAAGACGTTCCAGGAATGGTTGTCGCGCGTGGAGATGAACCCGGCCTCCAGAGCCACGGGCATCGGCGCCGGCAAGGAGAATGGCACCCCGAGCAGATTCACCGTGGTCCATCCCTCGTCGCCGGAAGAAAAGTCCGAGACGACCGGCGCCGGTCCGGCCTGGACCGCACCGCTCACTAGCGCCAGCAGGAATGCCATTGCGGTGTTCTTCATGCTCTTCTCCTCTCAACGGGGTACGATTCACGCGCCGCCGCGACCGCGGCCGCGATCGGTATCGCGAGGCTAGCATTCCGGCCGCACCTGATTCAATAGTCCGATCGGATCATTCCGATCGGACTGGGCGAATCCGCGCATCGCGGCCGCCCATGAATGAATCATGGGTATCCGGGCGTCACGGCGTGCGCCCCTCCAATCGTCGGCCCTGCGCGTCAGGAAGCGGCGAGTTCCCCGGGGATTCTCCGCCGCCGTGCGCCTGGCGTCCGGCAGTCACGTGTGGCCGGCACGTCCATCGGGGTGCGGCCGCGTTGTTCTCGGCCACGTGGCCGCCGCGGCGGGAATCCTGCCCCGCGTGGCGGGATTCCCGCCGCGGCGAACGGTGCAGCGTCGGCCCGCCTCAAAGTCTGCCTTCGACCCAGGAGCGCACGGACGCCAGGGCCGCCGGCAATGCCGCTTCGTCCGTCCCTCCCGCCTGGGCCATGTCGGGGCGACCGCCCCCCTTGCCGCCCACCTGTTGGGCGACCGCATTGACCAGTTCGCCCGCCTTGATCCTGGTGGTGAGGTCGGGGGTCACCCCGGCGATCAGGCTCACCTTGCCGTCCTGGGCCGCGGCCAACACAATCGCCGCGCTCTTCAACTTGTCCTTCAGCTTGTCCAGGGTCTCGCGCAAAGCCTTCGCATCGGCGCCTTCCAACCGGACCGCCAGGACCTTGATGCCATTCACATCGACGGCACTGTCGGCCAAGTCGTCACCCTGGCTCGCGGCCAACCTGGATTTCAGTCGGGCGAGTTCCTTCTCCAGGGCCTTCACGTTGTCGAGGATCTGCACCACGCGCTGCACGGCCTCCTGTGGTTGGGCCTTCACGTGGGAGACGATCTCGTCCAGGCGCCCGAGCTGCCGCTGCACGTAATCCAGGGCACCGTCGCCGGTCACGGCCTCGACGCGGCGCACCCCGGCCGCCACACCACCCTCGGCGACGATCTTGAAGAATCCGATGTCTCCACTGCGGCCCACGTGCGTACCGCCGCAGAACTCCCGGGAAGAACCGATGCCGATGACGCGGACCTCGTCCCCGTATTTCTCTCCGAAAAGCATCATCGCCCCGGACTTCTGGGCCTCCGCCATGGCCATCACACGGGCATCCGTTGCCGTGTTGGCGACTATCTCGGCATTCACCAAGGCTTCGACGCGGCAGATTTCCGCGTCGGTCATCGGCTGGGTGTGGGCGAAATCGAAGCGGGTCTTGTCCGGATCCACCAGCGAGCCCTTCTGTTGGACGTGGGCGCCGAGCACCTCCCGCAAGGCCTTGTGCATCAGGTGGGTGGCTGAATGGTTGCGGGCCGTGGCGGACCTTGCCTTCATGTCGACACGGGCGGCCACGCCGTTGCCGACGGTCAATCTGCCGGTCTTCACGACGCCATGGTGGCCGAACACGGCGGCCTGGATCTTCTGGGTATCCTCGACCGCGAAAATGCCGTGCATGGAGCGCAGTTCGCCGCGATCGCCGACCTGCCCCCCCGATTCCGCATAGAAAGGCGTCTCGTCCAGGACCACGACGCCCATGTCGCCCTCGGCGAGTTCATTGACGGGAATACCGTCCTTGTAAAGCGCGAGGACGTTGCCTTTGGCTTCCAGGAGATCGTAGCCGCGGAAGTTCGTGGCGGGTCCGTCGTATTCCAGGTTCGCCGCCATCTTGAATTTGCCCGCGGCACGGGCCTGTTCCTTCTGGCGCGCCATGGCCGCATCGAAGGCGGCGGAATCCACGGTCACTCCGCGTTCGCGGCAGACATCGGCGGTCAGGTCGAGCGGAAATCCATACGTGTCATGCAATTTGAACGCCGTGTCACCATTGAAAACCTTCGTGCCGGCGTTGTCCATCTCCGCCAGGTCGGCGTCGAGGATCGCCATGCCATGTTCGATGGTGGCGAAGAAGCGTTCCTCCTCCTGGCGGAGGACTTCCATGATCCGCATCTCGCCCATCCTGAGTTCAGGGTAGGCCTCTCCCATCTCGGCCGCCAGGTCCGGCACCATGCGATGGAAGAATGCCGCCCGGGCGCCCAGTTTCCAGCCGTGCCGGATGGCGCGGCGGATGATCCGCCGCAGTACGTAACCGCGGCCCTCGTTGCCGGGTATCACGCCGTCGGCGAGCAGGAAAGCGCAGGCGCGGATGTGGTCGGCCAGCACCTTCAGCGAGGGGGAATTCATGTCCGCGCCCGACGTTTCCCGGGCCGCTGCCTTGATCAGGTTCTGGAAGAGATCGATCTCGTAGTTGCTGTGCACGTGCTGCAGGACGGCGGCGACGCGTTCCAGGCCCATGCCCGTGTCCACACTGGGTTTGGGCAGCGGGTGCATGACGCCGTGCTCATCCCGGTTGAACTGCATGAACACGTTGTTCCAGATTTCGATGTAGCGGTCGCCGTCCTGGTCCTCGGAACCCGGAGGCCCGCCCCAGATCTCGGGGCCATGGTCGTAGAAGATTTCCGAGCAAGGGCCGCACGGACCCGTATCGCCCATCATCCAGAAGTTGTCCGACGCGTAGCGCGCCCCCTTGTTGTCGCCGATGCGGATGCAGCGCTCAGGCGGTATGCCGATCTCCCTGGTCCAGATGTCGTAGGCCTCGTCGTCCTCCGCATAGACCGTCGTCCAGAGTTTCTCCTTCGGCAGCTTGAAAACCTCGGTCAGGAGCTCCCAGGCGTAGTGGATGGCGTCCCGCTTGAAATAATCCCCGAAGCTGAAATTGCCCAGCATCTCGAAGAAGGTGTGGTGGCGCGCGGTGTAACCCACGTTTTCGAGGTCGTTGTGCTTGCCACCGGCCCGCACGCATTTCTGGGAGGTGGCCGCCCGGTTGTAGGGACGCTTGTCGAAACCCAGGAAGACGTCCTTGAACTGGTTCATCCCCGCGTTGGTGAACAACAGGGTCGGATCCTCGTGGGGAACCAGGGAACTGGAGGCCACCACCTGGTGGCCCTTGGAGGCAAAGAACTCGAGGAACTTGCGGCGGATGTCTGCGCTTTTCATGGACGGGAAGCGGCAACGTAAAAGGTTGATTTTACGTGAAGGCGCCCCCTGAAACGACAACGGCCCGCACTTGGGCGGGCCGCCGACGGTGGAACGTCACGGATTCAGCGGACGGGCCGGTCCACCTTGCCGTCGCGGTTGAAATCGTGCTGCCGGTCGTGTTTCTGCCGGTGGATACGCCGGCTCTGCCGGTCCTGGGCCTTGTGGATGCGGGCCCGTTCGCGGGCGGTGACGGTGCCGTCGGCCTTGGCCTTGCCCTCCAGGGTCTGCACGTGCGCCTGGCCCTTCTCCAGGCGGGCCGTTTCGCGGGGTGTCAGCGCGCCGGACTGGCCCCCCTGCTCGATGCGCCGCTCCTGGTTGGCCTGGCGCTGGTCAATGCGCGGGGTGTTCGCCCCTGGCGTGGGGTTCTGGGCGAACGCGGAAATGGAGACGGCGGTCAGCAGGGCACTCAGTACGATACGGGTTTTCACGGTCGTTATCCTTTCATGGCGGAATGGGAAGAGTCCCATGGCTCGGAAAAACGCCCGAACCCGCCGTCAGGGTGACCAAGCAAGTGTAAGCCTACGTTACGGCGCCCGGTCCGCAGTGTTGATCGGAAAGAGATCGGGACGGTCGGTGAACACGGCAACAACACCGAGCGCGAAGAGCTCGCGCGCGCGCGCCGGATCGTTGACCGTGTAGCAGGCCAGGGGCAGGCCGGACTGCCGAACCTCGGACACCTGATCGGCGGCAAGTTCCGCTGCCGAGGCATGCAGCGCGAAGCCATCGCATTTGCGAACCCGGTCGCGCCAGTCGCCTGGTATGGCGCCGACCAACAAGGCCCTGGCAACACGCGGTGTCGCGCGGCGGGCGGCCGCCAGCGCGCTCGCCGAAAACGACGAAAGGAGGACGGAAAGTCCGCTGCGCCGCGCCAGTATGCGGTCGACGACCCGGGCAACCGCTTCGCCGGTGGCCGAATCCGCGCCCAAGGCCGGCTTGATTTCGACGTTGGCGGCCAGACCCAAGGCTGCGCAACGCTCCAGCGCCGCCTCCAGACTCGGCAGTCGCTCCCCCGCGTAGGCGGCGTGATGCTTCCTGCCGGCGTCCAGAGTGAGCAGTTCCGCGGCAACCAGCCCATCCACCCGGCCCTCGCATGCCGTGGTTCTGCCCAGGGTTTCGTCGTGGACCAGGACCGGCACCCCGTCGGCGGAGAGCATGGCGTCGAATTCAGCCGCGGCGCAACCCAGACGCGCGGCGATGCCGAGGCCCGCCAGCGTGTTTTCCGGCGCGAGCGCCCCGCCGCAGCGATGAACGATGATCCGGGGATAGATCCAGGGAATCAACGCTGCTTGCCGTCGCCCCGCAGCACGTCGCCGGCGCGGCGCATTGCCGTGTCCAGGGCCTCCTTGGCCGGCTTGCGGTTTCCCCATACGAATTCGACCTCCTCGTTCAGGATCTCGCGGATCCTGCTGCGTCCGGCGCCCGACTTGGTACGCGCGGCGCCGAGTTTGGGAGCCGACAGGCGTTTGCGCGCGAGTTCCAGGAGTTCCGGGGCGGCCGAGTCGGTCTTGAGGGCGTCAATCGCCTCCCGGGTCATCGGAAGGTATCCGGTCCCGCGAACCCATTCCTTCTGCACTTCGGGGCGCAGCAGGAAGGTGGCGAAGCGGGCAGCCAGCCGATATTCATCCTTCTTCCCGCCGGCCAATATCCACAGGGATGCCCCGTCGGGAAGCACGTCGGCCGGCTTGGCATCGCGGATGTCATCGTAGTGGGGAAGCTCGGCCACGCCCAGGGGGAACCCCGGAATCCTGGCCAGTTCCGAATACAGGACGGACTCCCCTGTCAGCATCGCGCATTCGCCGGACGCGAACTTCCGGTCGGCCTCCCTTCCCGGACCGAAGTAATGGAAGTAGAAACTCTTCTGCCAACTGGCGAGCAGGGCCAGGTGCTTCACATTGACGAGGCTGTTCATCGCCACGCGCCCGTCCTTGCCGCGCCCCGCCAGCAGTGGTTCGCTGTGCTGGGAGGACACATTCTCCACGTGTATCCAGCTGAATCGGGAGGACGTGAGGGGACACTTGAATCCGGCGTCGAACAGCTTACCTGCCGCCTCCTGGACCTCCCACCACGTGGCAGGAGGTTTTTTCGGATCCAGACCGGCCTTGCGGAAGGCGTCCTGGTTGAAATACAGCACCGGCAGGACCAGCCCGACGGGAAGTGCCTGGACGCGGCCGGTCACGTCGTCCACCGCGTCGGCGATCTGGGGAAACAGGCGGTTCTGGTCGAATTTCTCCCCGGCCTCCTTCATCACCTCGTGCAAGGGACGGAAACGCGGCCGGGTCGCGAAGAACGCGACGCTGTCATCCGGATTCAGGAAGGCCATCTCGGGAAGTTGGCGCCGGTCATCGACGCCCGCAAGATTCTGCAAAACAACACGGCCTTTGCCTTTCTGTTCATCGTTGAATCGCAGGGCCAGAGTGGCGAGAGTATCCAGGGCGCGCCCCTCGAGAGAGTGGCGGAGCAGCAGTTCCTGCGCCATGGCCGTCCCGCAGGCCAGGAAAGCAGACAAGAGAAGAACAGACCTCGACAGCATCCCTTCGGTCCTCGACGGAAAAATCGCGAGTTTACAACGTGGAACCGGCGACCGCGCCGGCCGCGAACGCGGTGCCGTCGGGGACGCTTGTCTATGCTCCGAGAGGGCGGGATAATGACCGGATCATTGAGATCATGGCCGGAACACCATCGCGCGGGGAGGAGCCCGGCATACGCATGAACCGATACCAGAAAGTCGTCGTGGTGGTGGCAGCGGTGAATTTGTTGCTGATCCTGCTGTTTCCGCCGTTTCTCGACAATCCCCTGCGGGTGGGGGTGCCGCGGGGCTTCGACGGCTTCTTTCCGATCGTCACGGCCTGGGGGCTGCGGCCCCTTTACCGGGATCTGCTGAACATCGAAATTATATTCGTGGTTGCCAACGCGCTCGCCGCGTGGCTGGCCCTCAACGGCGCGCGGGAAGGTGCCGGTCAGCCGGGGTTCGAACGGGGCCTGTTGATCTTCGCGGTCGCCGATCTGGGCGTCGTCTTCCTGTTTCCGCCTTTCGAACACTACTCGTCCCTGGTGCGCATCGTCGAACCGGGATTCGACAGTTTCTACTTCGTGCTCGGAGACAAGATGCACAGGAACATCTTCGTTCCGCTTCTTTATATCGAGGTGGTCCTGATCATCGCCAACCTGCTGTCCCTGTGGGTCCTGTTCGGCGTGGTCGAAAGATCCCTGTCGGCGGAGGATGAGCATCTGCTCGCCATGGCACACCAGCTCTCCGGCAAGGAAGTGGAGGAACTCGAGCACCTGATGGAAGCGCATCTGGCGATCCATCGTCCGGATGCGGGAATGACCCACTCCGGCCGCCTGGGTTCGGGTCCGGATCGACGCCACGGGCATGACCCGGCCTATACGGGGGCGGAAAGGCGCAGCGGATTCGACCGTCGCCGTACGTCGCGCGAATCGTGACCACGACCGTTTGCGTCCCCCCGGCTTCTCGGCTAATCTTGCTTCATCAATAAATCCAAATCCTGGGGGGCACGCCGCGACCATGCGTGCAGCGGCATTGATGAACCGGCAGCAATGGATCGCCCTGGCCTTGGGCGCCGTGAATCTGGCGCTCGTCCTGTCGTTTCCACCCTACGACTATCTGTCCCTGCAGCGCGGCAACGTGCCCACCTTCGCAGGGTTCTATTTCGCAGGAACCTCGTCTGGAAACCTCAGGCTGAACTTCGATTTCCTGGTGCTGGAGATTCTCGTGGTGCTGGTCAATGCCGGAATCGCCTGGCTTCTGCTGCGCTCGAGGCCCCCCTTGCCCCTGAGCCGGGTCACGCCATCCCAGAAGGCGGTTCTCTGGCTGGTCGCGACGAACCTGGTCGTGGCCCTGTTGTTCCCGCCTTTCGAAAACTACTTCGCCATCACCAAGGCCGCCCTACCTTCCTTCGACGGGTTCTATTTCATTTTCGGCGACAACAGCCAGCGCCAGATCGTCAGCACGGTCCTGTATATCGAAGTGGTGCTGATCCTGGTTAACGGCGGGCTGCTCTGGTTGTTCTTCAAGGACAAACGCCAGGAAAAGCTGTCCGCCGAGGAAATCAGGGCGATGGCCCGCAAGCTGAAGAATTCCCAGACCCGGCCGTAACCGGCAATGCCCGGGGCCGCCTCCCGGCGGCCGCCGATCCACAAGCCCACGCCTGCATCACGCGACGAATCGGTCGACTTTTTTCTATTGAAGGTTAAAATATGTCACATGCGGCCTATCTGGATGCGTAACCCATGAAGATCGTCTGCCTGGGCGGTGGGCCCGCAGGGCTCTACTTTTCCCTCCTCGCGAAGAAGGCCGATCCCGCGCTGGACGTCACCGTCGTGGAACGCCATCGGGCGGGCGACACCTTCGGCTGGGGAATCGTCTTCTCCGACAAGACACTCGACGGCTTCCGCGAGGCCGATGCCGAGACCTACGACGAAATCACGCGCAATTTCCGCCACTGGGACGACGTGGACGTGTTCTTCCGCGGGCAACGTCTCACATCGGGGGGCCACGGATTCTGCGGCATTGCCCGGGCGAAGCTCCTGGACATCCTGCAACGCCGCGCCGCGGACCTCGGTGTCACCCTCCGCTTCGAGACGGAATTCAGCGACCCCGACGACTACCGCGACCACGACCTGATTGTCGCCGCCGACGGCGTCAATAGCGTTACCCGCAACAAGTATGTCGACGTGTTCCGGCCCGACATCGACGTCCGGCGCTGCCGTTACATATGGCTCGGAACGCGCCGGCAACTGGGGGCTTTCACCTTCGACTTCGCGGAGACGCCCCACGGCTGGTTCACGCTGCACGCCTACAGTTTCGATGACGAATGGGCCACCTTCATCGTCGAGACCCCCGAGGAGACCTGGAAGGCCGCCGGCATCGAATCGATGAGCCAGGAGGAGTCCATCGCCTTCTGCGAAACTCTGTTCGCCGCGCGGTTGCAGGGCGCAAAACTCGTGTCGAACGCTCGCCACCTGCGGGGATCGGCGGCATGGCTCAAGTTCAATCGGGTGCTGTGCCGCCGCTGGCACCATCGCAACATCGTCCTCATCGGCGATGCCGCCCACACGGCCCATTTCTCCATCGGCTCCGGCACCAAGCTGGCCATGGAGGATGCGATGGCTCTCGCAAAATGCGTCCTCGCTCCCGACGCCCGGTCGGACGTGCCGTCCGCCCTCGCCCGCTACCAGGAGGAGCGCGAGTTGGAAGCCCTCAAGTTGCAGAGTGCGGCGCGCAACCGGATGGAGTGGTTCGAGAACGTGGCGCGTTATGTGCATCTCGATCCCCTGCAGTTCTCCTACACGCTGTTGACCGGAAGCCAACGCATCGGCCACGAGAATCTGCGCCTCCGGGACGAGGCCTACGTGCGCCGCGTGGAATCCTGGGTCGCGGCCGAAGCTGGGTTGCCCGGCGACCCTCGTCCACCCATGTTCACGCCGTTCCGACTGCGTAACCTGACATTGCCGAACCGGGTGGTGGTCTCCCCGATGGCCATGTATTCGTGCAGGGACGGAATCCCGTCGGATTTCCTGCTGGTGCACCTGGGCAGCCGGGCCCTGGGCGGCGCCGGGCTCGTCATGACCGAGATGACCTGCGTGTCGCCGGAGGGGCGCATCACGCCGGCATGTGCGGGACTGTGGAACGAGATCCAAGCCGAAGGCTGGAAGCGCATCGTCGAATTCGTGCATGAGAACTCGCCCGCCAAAATCGGCCTGCAGTTGGGCCATTCCGGGCCGAAGGGCTCGACCCAGGTGGGATGGGAGGCCATCGATGAACCGCTGGCGGCCGGGAACTGGCCTCTGCTGGCCGCCTCCGGCCTGCCCTACGGACCCCGCAACCAGATCCCCAAGGCCATGGACCGAGCCGACATGGATGCCGTGCGCGAAGCCTTTGTGGCCGCTGCGCGACGCGGCGCCGCAGCCGGATTCGACCTGCTCGAATTGCATTGCGCCCATGGTTACCTGCTTTCGTCCTTCCTATGTCCCTTGACCAACCGGCGCCAGGACGAATACGGCGGTTCGCTGCAAAACCGTTGCCGGTACCCCGTTGAGGTATTCGGCGCCGTGCGCGCCGCCTGGCCCGCCGAACGGCCGATGTCCGTGCGCATTTCGGCCCACGACTGGGCCGCCGGGGGCAACACCCCCGATGACGCCGTGTTCATCGCCCGCCTATTCCGGGAGGCCGGGGCGGACCTGATCGACGTGTCGTCCGGTCAGACGACCCGTGAGGCCCGTCCCGTCTATGGGCGCATGTACCAGACACCCTTTGCCGACCGCATCCGCAACGAGGTCTGCATCGCCACGATGGCGGTCGGCAACATCTTCGAGGCCGACCACGTGAATACCATCGTCGCCGCGGGCCGTGCCG
>DAOLKI010000009.1:0-17428 GCA_035331665.1 Rhodocyclaceae bacterium | reverse complement strand
GCCTCCTACGACGAGGCCGCCGTCCTGGCCCGGGAGACGGGCCGCCGCATGGCCGGGCGCCTCGACTTCGTGAAGCTGGCGCCGCGCCGGGTCGCCGACGTGGGCTGCGCCACCGGCGACGGCATCCGGGAACTTGCCCGCCGCTACCCTTCCGCGCTGCCGGTGGCCGTCGATTTCGCCCGCCCCATGCTGCGCGCGGTACGTGCCCGCACGCCGCGGCTGCTGCGCATGGTCCGGCGCGGCCCGGGCCTGGTGAACGCCGACGTGCGGGCGCTGCCGCTCGCCACCGGCTGCCTGGGGCTCGCCTGGTCCAACCTGATGCTGCAATGGCTCGACGACCCGCGCCCGGCCTTCCGGGAATTCCACCGGGTGCTGGAGGTGGGCGGCCTGCTGATGTTCGCGACCCTGGGGCCCGACACGCTGAAGGAGCTGCGCACGGCGGCGCAGCGGGCGGGGGTCGCGGCGCCGATCCGCGCCTTCCCGGACATGCACGACCTGGGGGACATGCTGGTGGAATCGGGCTTCGCCGATCCGGTGATGGACACCGAAACCATCACGCTGACCTACCGCAGCGCGCGGGGCTTCCTGCGCGACCAGCGCCACCTGGGGGTCCGCGACGGACTGCTGGGCACCCTGCCCTGGCGGCAATGGCGGCGCGTGTTCGCCGCTTGGGAACACGCGGACGGCCTGTTGCCGGCGCGCTTCGAGGTGGTCTTCGGCCACGCCTGGAAGGGCGAGCCGAAGACGGCCGAGGACGGCCGGGCCATCGTCCGCTTCCGCCAGCCGTGAAGCGCGCGAAGCGGCAGTCGGCGAAGCCGCGCAACCCCGTCGCGGTGGCGCCGATCCTGAAGAAGGGCGGCGCGCACGCGCGGCGCGACAAGCGCGCCACCCGGGCCGCATTGAAGGCGAGGATGCGGCGGGAGGGCGACGGCCACTGACCGCCTGACGCCCAAAAAGCATTCGGCCCGCGAAAGCGGGCCGATCATGCGCCGATGCGGATTTCCGTCAGCTCCGGCGGCGGCGTGCGGCGGCCCCGAGGACACCCAGGCCGGCCAGGAACAGGGCGTAGGTTTCCGGCTCCGGCACCGGTGCCAGCGTGATGTTGTCGAAGTAGGCGGTACCGACGGGACCGGTGGAACCGGAGAACTGTTCGAGCATCAGGTGGAACCCCGCGCCGGCGGTGAACTCGATGTCGACATGGGTCCACCGGCCCGTGTCCGGCAGGAGGTCCGGGTAACCGCTGCCCGTTCCGCCCAACCACACATGGCTGTCCGGAAGGCCGTAGCTGTACCCGATGAATCCGCCGCAGTTGGCGCTGGTGCAGGTACCGAGGTAGTCGAAGGAGACGCGGTACTTGCCGGCGGGATCGGAGAAGGTGGCGGTCGTGAAGATGTCGCCCGCGGAATTGAGGGCCGTGAACTGGAGCACCTTGTTGCCGGCATTCAATGGGTCGGCGACGGTGGCGGCATGGAACGCGCCACCCGATTTCCCGGTCCACGCACCGAGGCCGGCTTCGAAGTTCTCCGAAAACAGGGTGGCGGCCTGGGCGCCGGCGGCGAAAAGGCTTGCGGAAACGGCGACTGCGGTACGCAGGGCGGTCATGAACAGCTCCGGGGATTGGAGGGGAGGGGCGCAGGTTAGCGGTATGCGGGCGACACGCCAATAGTCCGAACGGACTATCGCCGCGCTGCCGGCAAGCCGTATCAGCGCCGGACCGAGATCGGGATCACCCGGCCCTTGGGCTTCTTCAGGTAGGCCCCGGCGAGCTGGCGCTGCCTTTCCTGCCAGCGCCACCACGCGCGCAGGCCGAGCAGGAAGGCGACGGCCGCGCCATAGGCCGCCGGCAGGCTGATGTCCTTCTTCACCATCCAGGCGTAATGGACGACGCCGATCAGCGCCAGGGCATATATGGACCGGTGCAGGTCCCGCCAGCGGCGCCCCCCCAACCGCCGGACCATCGCGTTGCTCGAGGTCGCGGCCAGCAGCGACATGATCGCGAAGGCGGCGAAACCGGCGGTGATGAAGGGACGCTTCAGGATGTCCCGTGCGATCTCGTCCCAGTCGAAGAACTGGTCGAACCAGACGTAGCTCGTCACGTGCAGCAGGGCGTAGAAGAACGCGAAGAGGCCCAGCATGCGCCGCAGGCGGGTGAGCCACACCCACCCCATGGCCTTGCGCAGCGGCGTGACGCACAGGGTCAGCACCACGAAGTTCAGGGTCCAGTCGCCGAGGCCCCGGGTCACGGCCTCGATGGGGTTCGCCCCGAGGGTCCCCTGCGCGGCACCCCAGGCCAGGCGTCCCGCCGGCACCAGGGCGAGCAGGAACAACACCGTCTTCAGGCCGGCGAGTTGCCGGTCGGTCAGCACTTCGAAGCGGCCCATCAGTAGTGCCTCCTCAGGTCCATGCCGGCGTAGAGCTGGGCCACCTGGTCGGCATAGCCGTTGAAGGGCAGGGTCTTGCGCTTGAAGAACTCGCCGATGCGGCGCTCCCGGGCCTGGCTCCAGCGCGGGTGGTCCACCTCGGGATTCACGTTCGCGTAGAACCCGTATTCCTCCGGCTGCGCCTTGTTCCAGAAGGTCGCGGGTTCGTGTTCGACGAGACGGATCACCTGCACCGACTTGGCGCCCTTGTAGCCGTATTTCCAGGGCACCACGAGGCGCAGCGGCGCGCCGTTGGCGCCGGGCAGCGTCTGCCCGTACATGCCGACCGCCGCGAGGGTCAGCGGATGCATGGCCTCGTCGAGGCGCAGGCCTTCGACGTAGGGCCATTCCACCTGCCGCGAGCGCAGGTTGGGCATCGCCTCGGGCTGGGTCACGGTGACCAGTTCGACGTATTTCGCGCTGCCCAGGGGCTCCGCCTGGCGCAGCAGCGTGGCGAGCGGGAACCCGACCCACGGGATGACCATGCTCCAGCCCTCGACGCAGCGGTGCCGGTACACGCGCTCCTCGAGGGGCGCCAGGCGCAACAGGTCCTCGATGGCGATGGTCTTCGGCTGGCGCACGAGGCCCTCGATGCGCACGGTCCAGGGCCGCACGCGGAGCCTGCGGTTGGCGAGCCCCATGGCCGTCTCCTTGTCGAAGGAGAACTCGATGTAGTTGCCGTAGCTGGAGACGTCCTCCAGATCGGAGGGTTTCTCCAGGGCGGCGTAATCGGTGCGGCTCGCCACGGCGAGCCGCTCCCCGGCCGGGGGCTGGGCCCGGGCCGGCAGAAGCGGCAAGCCGGAGGCGGCGACGAGGCCGGTGCCGATGGCGAGGCGGAGGAAATCCCTGCGCCGGGCGTAAACGCCGGCGTCGGTGATCTCGGAGGGGAGGATGGGGTCGGGGTGTTTGATCAGCATGCCGGTTGGTCGTGCGAACAGCGCAAACCTTACGGTTTGGACTGCTTATACACGACCGTCGCGACACGCAGGAGTTCCTCCCGGGCGAGTTCGCCGGAAAGGGCATAGCCGAAGGGCCCGTCGATCCAGTAGAAGACGCCCACCTTGCCTTCCTGGGCGAAACGGAAGGCCACGTCGTCGGTACGCTTCTCGGCGTCGTTGCGCACATAGAGGGTCAGGCGGCGCCCGGAAGCCTCCTGGTACATGAACTGGGCGACGGGCCCGCCGCCCTTCACGTCCTCCCCGGGCAGCAGGCGGCCGCCGACCAGCGCGTAGCCCGCCTCGCCCAGGGCCGGCGGCTTCAGGGGCGCCCCGAGCCGCTTGGAGAGCCAGGCGGCGAGATGCGCCTCCTGGTCGGCCCCCACCTCGACCGGATGGCGGACTTCCGGCGTATACACCAGGTGCGCCAGGGCCGCCTGGCGCGGCAGGGAGGCCTGGACCGGCGCCGCCGGCGCCCGGTGCCCCGCCACGTACCCCGCGACACCGCCCAGGGCCAGCCAGCCGACGACGGCAGCGGCACGCATCGGCGAGAAGCGCGGCAGCCAGCCGCCACGCCGCCGCGCCACCTCGAGCAATCGGGCCGGCACGGGCTGGTCCAGCACATGGTCATAGGCCCGGTGCAGGGCCCGGTTCTGCTCGCGCCAGCCCTCGGCCAGGGCCCGCGCTTCCGGATGGCCGGCCAGCCAGGCCTCCACGTGGGCGCGGCGCTCCGTCCCGAGTTGCCCGTCGGCCCAGGCGTGCAGATCGGCTTCGTTGATCGGTGCGTTCATTTGACGACTCGCAGTGATTCGGCCGCGGGCCCGCCTTCCAGCAGCGCCCGCAGGCGTTCGCGGCCCCGGGACAGCCGGGACATGATGGTGCCGATGGGCACGCCGAGCACCTTGGCGGCTTCGCCGTAGGACAGGTCCTCCAGGCCGACGAGCAGCAGCACCTCGCGCTGTTCGACGGGCAGCCGGGCCAGCGCCCGGTCCAGGTCGCGCAGGGCGAGGCGGTCCTGCTGGGTGGGCGGAGAGGGAATCTCGGGCAGGGCCTCGTCCCCCGGGAAGGTGATCCCCTTGTCGGCGCGCAGGTCGTTCACGCGCAGGTTGTGCATCAGGGTGAACAGCCAGGCGCGCAGGTCCGAACCGGCCCGCCACAGGCTGCCCTTGCGCAGGGCGCGCTCCAGGGTGTCCTGGACCAGGTCGTCGGCCCGCTGGGGATCGCCGGTCAGCGCCCGGGCGTAGCGGCGAAGGGACGGGATATGGGTGGAAAGGGCGGCGGGGTCCATGGCCATCGACAAACGCGTCGCAAGGGCCGATTATTCCCGTGGCGCGTAAGATGCGCCACCCGAAGTCGCCGAACCGGCGCGCCGGAACCCGCATCGCGATGCGCGGCCGGATCGGCCCTGCGCTCCCCATGGACCTGCTCGACGAACTCGCCGCCGCCCTGCTCGAACCCGACCCGGACCGCAAGATGGACCGGGTGGCCCGGTTGCTCGCGGCCTGGCCCGCCGAACCGCCCCGCTTCGACCGTCCGCCGCCCGCCGACCCGCCCGCCTGCGGACGCCCGGAACGGCCGGTCCTGGTGCCCCCCCGGGAAGTGCCGCGGCGCTCCCTGGCCACCGTGGAAGGGCGCGCGGCATTGATCCACGCCGTCGCCCACATCGAATTCTCGGCCATCAACCTGGCCCTGGACCATGCCTGGCGATTCCGCGGCCTGCCCGGCGCGTACCACCGCGACTGGCTCGGCGTGGCGGCGGAAGAATGCGCGCACTTTCGCCTCCTGCGCGACCACCTGCGCAGCCTGGGGTTCGACTACGGCGCCTTCCCCGCCCACGACGGCCTGTGGCAGATGGCGGTCGGGACGGCGCGGGACGCGCTGGCCCGCATGGCGCTGGTGCCCAGGTTGCTCGAGGCGCGCGGCCTGGACGCCACGCCACCCATTCAACGCAAGCTGGAGAAGGCGGGGGATCCCACCGCGGCGCGCCTGCTGGACGTGATCCTGGCCGACGAGGTGGGCCACGTGGCCTTGGGCGACAAGTGGTTCCGGCACCTGTGCGCCGGGCGGGGCCTGGACCCGGAGGACACTTACCGCCGGCTGATCGCCGAATTCGGCGCACCCCGGCCCCAGGCCCCGATGAATGAATCGGCGCGGCGGGCGGCGGGCTTCAGCGCCGAGGAACTGCGGGCACTGGCGACGCCGAGGTAAGGACTCCGCCCCCCTGGGCGCCGGGAACGGCCGAAGAAGGATGACTTCCGCATCCTGCGGTTTGCGTTTCGGGCACTGACTCGGTTCGAATCCCGAGTGGCTGCTGACGACCCCGAAGGGGCCAGTCGTGACGCATCTGCCAGGCGCGAGGTTCCGATCTTGCCGGGCGTACGCTGAATTCCGTGGAATTAAGGGCCTGCGGGCGCGAGGGCCCGCGTTCGCCGCCAGTGCAACCGTGCTATTCGCGAAGCGCGGTCGCCAAATAGTCGGCGAAGGCGCGCGCCGACGGTTTGGCCGCACGGCCCGCCGGGAAGACAGCGTGGAGTTCGTACGGATCCATCTGCCATTCGGGCAGCACTGGCACGAGCGTGCCGCTCGTGAGCTCCGCACGGCAGTTCCACAAGGCCACTGGTGCAATGCCGAGACCGGCGACGGCGGCCGCAATGGCGCCCTGGTTTACCGATGTGGTCAGACGGCCTTCCACCCGGACTGTCGTCGTGCGTCCGTTTCGCCGAACGGTACAGGAGTCCAATCCGATACCAACTGGGCCCACGATCACCTGATGGTTGGCAAGGCTGTCAGGCGCGTCCGGCAATCCTGCCCGCGCAAGGTATGCCGGCGAAGCCACCAGCAATCGAGGGCAAGTGCCCAGCCGGCGCGCCGTGGCACTTGAATCGGCCAGCACTCCGAAGCGAAGCGCTACGTCGATGCCTTCGGCCACCAGGTCCTCGTTGCGATCGTTCAACGAGAGATTGATGCGCAGCGCCGGATGAAGCTGCATGAAGGCCGGCAGCCTCGGGATCACTTCCCGCTCCCCGAAACCCAGTGGCAGCGAGACGCGCAGGTTTCCGCGCAACTCGCCGGTGCCCCGCGCGGCGTGATCTGCCTCTTCCAGCGCCAGCAGTATCGGCTCGATCCGCGCCAAGTAGTCTGAGCCCGCTTCCGTCAACGTCAGGCCTCGAGTGGTGCGCGTCATCAATGCCGCACCCACCTGACGCTCGAGCTCGGCGGCGATGCGCGATGCGGACGGCTGCGAAAGGCCAAGCTCGCGGCCGGCCCGTGAGAAGCTTCCCGTGCGGGCAATGCGCGCGAAAAGCCGAAGGGCCAAGAGGCGGTCGCTCATGCGGATATCGAATATATCTTATTCGCCACGGGGGGCTACCCCATTGGATTCGAATAACCGATATTGCTCTTGCCGGCAAGGGTCCAATCAATCATGCAGCGGGAAATCTCTGAATGGAGGTTATTCATGATCACAACTTTAGTTCAGTTCAAACTTCCCCAACCGGTCACTCGCGAGAAGGCTCGGCAACTCTTCCTTGGTAGTGCGCCCAAGTACCGTGAAGCATCCGGGCTCATTCGCAAGTACTATCTCCTTTCCGAGGATGGCGGAACGGCGGGTGGGGTTTACTTGTGGAAATCGAAGGAAGATGCGGCGGGGCTTTACACCAAGGAGTGGGAAGACGTCATTCGCGAGCGATACGGGGCCGTGCCGACGGTTACCTATTTCGACAGTCCGGTAGTCGTCGACAACCAGACCAACGAGATCATTTCCGAATCGTGACGGCACGTGCAGGGATCGCCGAAGCGACGACGCTGTGGAACGGCGCGTCCTGCGAAATCGCGCGATGACGTAGGCGCGCCCACACTTTCGAGCCCGGGTATTGCCACCCGCGACCGGCCGGTCGTCGGCGGGGCCGCGATGCCCGCGCCTCTACCGTCGGCAGGGCGTTGCGGGTGGACCGAGTCGATCAACAGCGACTGACGGCCGCGGTCCGCAGGAGTCGACCAAAGGTGCCGGGCGGACCGGTACACAGGCACCTGAAGGAAGTCCCGCGACGCAGGGCCCGTACGCGCAGGCAGCAGACGGAGCGATCGAAGCGCCGAGCACGACCTGAGACCTTACAGTCGCCTACCATTGCCCCATGGACGCGCGCGAGACTGCTCCCTCCCCCGAACGCAACAAGCAGCCGATCCTCGAGGTGCTCGCGCGCGTATTGCCGCCACGCGGCCTCGTGCTCGAGATCGGCAGCGGCACCGGGCAGCACGTGGCGCACTTCGCCAAGGCTTTACCCGCCCTCACTTTCCAGCCCAGCGAGATGGACCTGGAGCGCCATGCTTCCATCGAGGCGTGGGCGGCCACGGGCAACCTGCCGAACGTAAGGCCGCCCCTCGCCATCGATGTCACGAAGCTTCCCTGGCCCGTACCCGCGGCCGACGCGGTCGTGTGCATCAATGTGATCCACATCTCCCCGTGGGACGCCACGCTCGCATTGATGGCCGGTGCCGCCAGCATCCTGCCCGTCGGGGGCGTGCTTGTGACCTACGGCCCGTACATGCGCGATGGCGCGCATACGTCGCAGAGCAATGAAGCGTTCGACGCGAGCCTGCGCGCCAGGAATCCGCTCTGGGGCGTGCGCGACATGGACAAGGTGGCGCAAGTCGCGGGCCATGAAGGCCTTGCGCTGGAAGAGGCCGTACCGATGCCGGCAAACAACTTCACCTTGGTGTGGCGAAGGTCTTCCGGCGCGCGGGCCCTCATCGACAGGAGTGCTTGAGCAACATGGCGGCCGGCCCCGGACGGCAGGACCCGGCCGTTCGCGACATTCCTGTTCCTACCCGATCCTGGACAGGAGGGACGGATCGAATGGCTGGCCATATCCAGCTTGCAAACATCGGATCGCGAAACGCCCGAACAGACCGCCGCGCGCCTTCCGGCCCGCTGCGGCCCGCAATCCGCACGGCGGATTCCTGCTGCAGGCGCGCGGGAAACCAGCCTCCCCGCGCCGGCGCGGGAACGGCCTGGCGTCCATGCGCGGAAGCACGTCGCAAAAAAAGGCGGCCGAAGCCGCCTTTTCCGGGGGTGAGGTGGATCAGCGCAGGCCGGCCACGTAGTCGGCCACGGCCTTGATCTCGGCGTCGGTCATCTTGACCGCCACCATGCGCATCATCTTGTTGGGGTCGTTGGCGCGACCGGACACGTCCTTGGGATCGGCGCCGGAGGCCCGGAAGGCCTTCAGCTGGGCTTCGAGGTACTCGGCGAACTGGCCGCCGATGCGCGGGTACTGGGCAGGAATGCCGGCCCCCGCCGGACCGTGGCAGGCGGCGCAGGCCGGCAGGCCCTTGGCGTGGTCGCCGGCGCGGTAGAGCTTCTGGCCCAGTTCCAGGGTCTCCCTGTTCTTGGCCTGTTCGCCGCTCTGCTTCTGGCTGGAGAAGTACGCGGCGAAGTCGCGCATCTGCTCCTCCGTGTACGGGGCGATCATGCCGTTCATCACGGCGTTCACGCGTTCGGGCTGTCCGCCCTCCGCCGCCTTGAAGTTCTTCATCTGCTTGAACAGGTAGTCGGCGTGCTGGCCGGCCAGCTTCGGGTTGGCGGCGGCGACGCTGTTGCCGTCGGCCCCGTGGCAGGCGGCGCAGACGGTCGAGGCGATGGGCTGGCCCTTGGCGGCGTCGCCCTTGTAGGGGGCGGCGGCGTGGTCGGCCGCGCCGGCGGCGCCGGCGGCGAGGGACAGGGCGAGCAGCAGGTGGCGCTTCATCTCGGTGCTCCAGGGAAGTCGGGAATAATAAACATGCTATTCTACCCGAGCTTATCCCCACTTTGCACGTCCTTCAGCCGCTCGCGAAGGGCCCCGCCGGCCTCCTCCCTCCCGCCGGCCACCGTCGTCGCCCCCGTCATGACCGCAGCCCAACGCCCGCCCAGCCTGTTCCGCCACGCCGAATTCGAGACGTCGGTGGCCCGCCCGGATCAGTTGCCGCCGCCTTACGCGCCGGAAATCGCCTTCGCGGGCAGGTCCAACGCGGGCAAGTCCTCGGCCATCAACACCCTGGTCGGACATACGCGGCTGGCCTTCGTCTCCAAGACCCCTGGCCGGACGCAATTGATCAACCTGTTCCGGCTCAAGATCGGCGCGGCCCTCGTGGACCTGCCGGGCTACGGTTACGCGCAGGTGCCCGAAGCCGTGCGCCGCCAGTGGCAGGGACTGCTCGAGGACTACCTGACCCGCCGGCCCAACCTGGTCGGGCTCGTGCTGATCATGGATGCCCGCCGCCCGTTCATGGACCTGGACCGGCAGATGATCGGCTGGTTCGCCGCCTCCGGCCGGCCGATCCACGGCCTGCTCACCAAGGCCGACAAGCTGACCCGCCAGGAACAGGCCACCGCCCTGCGGGAGGCCCGCAAGGCCGCGGCGGAACTGGGCGGTGCCGTCACGGTGCAACTCTTCTCGAGCCTGAAGAAGACCGGCATCGAGGAGGCCGAGGACGTCATCGGCCCCTGGGTGGCGCCGGCCTGACGCCGGCGGACCGGTCAGCGGGGGGGCTCGCCGCAGGCGGAAACGACGACCGCGCCCTCATCCTCCCGCGGCAGCACCTCGGCCAGGTGCCGGCAGGCTCCGGCAAAACAGACCTCGTAATCCTGCGCGAAGCGGCTCGCGCCGAGACGGATTTCCCCGCCATGGGGGGGCGCCGGCCGGTAATGCCAAATCCCGTTCCTCAGGACCGCGCCCTCCGGCGGCTCCATGCCGGCGCCGGTGCCGCGGATGCGCGCCTCGGCCAGGGTCAGGTGGCCGGCCTCGATGCGCCAATCCTCTTCCCAGCGCAGCTTCTCCACCGAGTGGTTCCAGGCCAGGGTGAAGGACTGGGTGGCGATGACGGCAACCGCTGCCCCGGCCGATAGGCAGACCGGCATCAGGCGCGGGCCCGGGTGCGCAGCCAGTGCCAGGCGAAGAAGCCGGTGGCCATCGCGAATCCCATCTCGTCGGTCAGCGGCACCGCCACCACCAGCAGGAAGGCGGCGGCGGCGGCGATGCCGCGTTCGGCCCAGTTGAGCGGGGAACGCAGGTGGCCGATGGCCGCGGCGCCCCACAGGACGACGGACAGGATCGCCTTGAATACGATGTAGGCCACGGCGAGCAGGGTCGGGTTTCCCTGCAGCATCAGCGCATTGTCATAGACGGCCATGTAGGGGACGACGAAGCCGGCAATGGCGATCTGCACGGCCTTCAGGCCGATCTTCATCGGCGACTCCTTCGCGATGCTGGATGCGGCGAAGGCGGCCAGGGCCACGGGCGGCGTCAGGTCGGCCATGATCCCGAAATAGAACACGAACATGTGGCTGACGATCAGCGGCACGCCGAGCTTGAGCAGGGCGGGCGCCGCGATGGAACTGGTGATGATGTAATTGGGAATGGTCGGGATGCCCATGCCGAGCACCAGGCAGACGACCATCGTCAGAAACAGCGACACGAAGACGCTCTGCTCGCCGATGCGCAGGATGAAGCCGGCAAAGCTGGAGGCGGCGCCGGTCAGCGTGAGGACCCCGATGATGACGCCGACGACGGCGCACGCGACCCCTACCGGCAGGGCCTGGCGGGCGCCGTCGGCGAGGCTCGCGGTGATTGCGTGAAGGGTCTTGCGCCCCCCATGCACGGCAAAGGTCTGGGCGACGAGGGCCGTGATCAGGGCAAGCAGCGGCACGATGCCCCAGCGGTCCATCCGCTCGACGAAGAGCGCCGCGGCGAGGCCGAGGGCAACCCAGAAGACATAGCGGAAGGCGGTGGCCGAGATGCGCGCGGCGATGGCCGCGCCGAGGATCAGGATCGCGGTCAGAGCGAGGCCGGTCATGCCGGCGAACATGGGCGTGAATCCGTTGAACAGCATCCACACCAGCACCGCCAGCGGCAGGATCAGGTGCCAGTTCTCGCGCAGGGCGCGCAGCGGATCGGGACACTGGTCCTTGGGCAGGCCGGTCAGGCCTTTCCGGCCGGCCTCGAGATGCACCATCCAGAAGGCGGTCACGTAGTAGAGGATCGCAGGAATGGTGGCCGCCTTGACGATCTCCGCGTAGGGTACGTTGATGTTCTCGGCCATGATGAAGGCCACGGCCCCCATGACGGGCGGCATGATCTGGCCACCCATGCTCGACGTGGCCTCCACGGCGCCCGCGAAGACGCCCGAGTAACCGAAGCGCTTCATCAGCGGGATCGTGAACTGTCCCGTGGTCAGCACGTTGGCCACGCCGGAGCCGGAGATGGTCCCCATCAATCCGGACGAGACCACGGCCACCTTCGCGGGCCCGCCCTTGGTGTGGCCGACGAGGCCCAGGGCGAGCGAGTTGAAGAGGTGGATCATCCCCGCGTGTTCGAGGAATGAACCGAAGAGGATGAACAGGAAGATGTAGGTGGCCGAAACCAGCGTCGGAATGCCGAAGATGCCCTCGGTGCCCAGGGCAAGCTGGTTGATGATCTGGTCGAACCCGTAGCCGCGATGGGCCAGGGCCCCGGGCAGGTACTGGCCGAAAAGTCCATAGAGCAGGAAAGCGCCGCAGACGATCGGCAGCGCCAGCCCCAGGATGCGCCGCGAGGCCTCGAAGACGAGCACGACGAGCGCCGTGCCGACCATCATGTCGGCGGCGTTCGGCTCTCCGGAGCGTTGGATCAGGTCCGCCTCGAACACCCAGTGATAGGTGCCGAGGGCGAAGGCGCCGGCAGCCAGCACCCAGTCCCCGGGGCTCACCCGGGAGAGCTTGCCGACGTGCCGGAAGGCCGGAAAGAGGACGAAGGTGACGGCCAGCAGGAAGCCCACGTGCAACGATCGGATGACCAGGCTGGACAGCGGATGGAAGGCCGCCACCACGAGTTGGTAGGCCGAGAAGGCAAGGCAGAGGCCAGTGAGTACGCGCAGGCTCCACCCTCCGAGGCGACGCTGCACGCCGTGCTCGGAGAACTCCTCCTGCCCATGGTCGGGGGCGACGCTGTGATCGGTCAAGACCACCGCCCTTCCGAGCCGGCCCGGCCCTCTTTCATGTCAGCAACCAAGACCGCGACACCTCCCGGAATCGTCGCGTCGGCCTTCGATCGGCCGTGCATGCCTATTTGAGGAGCCCCGTCTCCCGGTAGAACTTCTCCGCGCCCGGATGCAGCGGCACGGGGGGCTGTTTCGCCGCGCCGTCCCGGGTGATGGATTTGGCGGCCGCATGGGCGGCCACCATCGCGTCCAGGTTGTCGAACATCGACTTGGTCATTCGATACACCGTCTCCGCCGGCACGCCCTCGTGGGTCACCAGGAAGTTCTGGACGGCGACCGTCTGCACTGCCTCGGCCTGCCCGCCGTAGGTGTTGGCCGGGATCGTCGCGGATTGGTAGGCGGACTCGCCGATCTTCGCAACCACGTCCGGGGAGATGGGGACGATGACGATCTTCACCGCCGTCGCCAGGTCGCGGACGGCCGCCACGCCCAGGCCCGCCGAGATGAGGGTTGCATCGAGCTGGCGATTCTTGATCAACTCGACCGACTCGCCGAAGGGAAGGTATTCGACCTTGCCCAGGTCCTTGTAACTCAATCCCGCGCCGCGAAAGATGTCGCGGGCATTGAGTTCCGTGCCCGACTTGGGCGCTCCGACGGCGACGCGCTTCCCCTTCAGGTCAGCGAGCGTCCGGATCCCGGAATCCGCGTTGGCGACGATCTGGATGTAATTGGGGTAGATCGCCGCGACGGTGCGCAGCTTCTTCAACGGTGCCTTGAAGCCGGCCTCCTCGTTGCCCTTCCATGCCTCGTTCAGGGCATCGCCGAGGCTGAAGGCGATCTCGCCCCGCCCGGCCTGCAGCAGGTTCAGGTTCTCGGCGCTGGCCTTGGTCGCCTGGACCGACGCCTTGGCGCCGGGAATGGCCTTGCCGTAGATCTGCGACAGGGCAACCCCGAGCGGGTAGTACACCCCGCTCGTCCCGCCGGTCAGCACGTTGATGAATTCGTCTGCATGGGCGGCGACGGACATGGCCAGCGCCGCCGCGGCGGCAAGCGCGCGCAGCTTCATGTGTTCTCCTCCGGACTGTTCTTCTGGTGCGCCGATTATAGGGGCAAGCCCTTCATTGGGGCTTGCCCAGCAGGGCCTCCTTGAGGTCGTCCTGGGCCGGCTTGCCGCCGATCCATATCTTCAGCAGGGCCTGGTAGAAATCCTCACCCGGGATGTCCTTGCCGAGGGCCTTGCCATCGACCGTCAGGCGGGTGCCGCCCTCGGGCAGCCAGTCCAGTTGCACCACCGCGCCCTTGTTCGCGGTTTTCAGGGTCAGGATGGCGGCGCGGAACTCCTCCACCCGCGCCTTCAGCGGGTCCATGGCCGCGTCCGGGTGGTTCTTCTGGATGCTATCCACCAGCGCGTTCGCGAAGTCCTCGGCGGAGAGCTCGCGCAGGGTGACGATGTGCATCCGCTTGGCGCCCTTCGCGGCCAGGACGTCGGCGGCAGCGGACTTCTTCTCGGCGAGATACATCCCAATGGCATAGACCTTGATCACGAAGCGCGAACGCAACCCGGCGCCGTTCAGCGCCAGTTCGGCATTTCCGACCTTCGCCTTGTCCTCGAACTTGATTCCCGCGACCTCGACGGCGGCGAAAGCCGACTGGGCAAGCAGCAGCAGGGCCAACAACAGGTTTCTCATGGTTCTCCTCCCATCCGGTTGTCACGAACCCGGGTCCGGGTTCCGGGCCGCCCGGCCCCCATCGGCGGGGGTCCGGCGGCCATGGGCAAGAATACCGCCGTTCGGCCGCGCGCGCAGGGCCGCGCGCCGGCCTGCATTACAATGGGCCGTTGCCGAATCGCCGGAGAGGCCATGAACATCGTCATCATCGACGACACCCCGATCAACCTGACCCTGATGAGGGGACTGGTCGGCAAGATCGACGGCTGCGCGTCGAAGGAGTTCCAGGACCCGGTGCAGGCCTTGGACTGGTGCCGCGACACGCCGGACACCGACCTGGTGATCGTCGACTACATGATGCCGGTCCTCGACGGAATCGAGTTCATCGGCCGCCTGCGCAAGGCACGGGCGAGGGAGGAGCTTCCCGTCCTGATGGTCACCGCCGACCACGAACGCGAGGTTCGCTACAAGGCGCTGGAGGCGGGAGCGACCGACTTCCTGACCAAGCCGGTGGACCGGGTCGAATTCACGTCCCGCGTGCGCAACATGCTCGCCGTGCGCCGCAGCCACCTGTTGCTGACGGAGCGCGCGGAAACGCTGGCCGAGGAAGTGCGCAAGGCGACGGCGGAAATCGTCGAGCGGGAGCGGGACACCATCGTGCGCCTGGCCAAGGCGGCGGAATTCCGGGATCCGGAGACTGGCGCCCACATCCTGCGCATGTCCCATTACTCGCGACTGATCGCGGCCCACCTCGGATTGGATGCCGACTGGCAGGAAATGATTCTCCAGGCCGCCCCCATGCACGACGTCGGCAAGCTCGGCACGCCCGACCACATCCTCCTCAAGCCCGGGCGGCTGACGCCGGAGGAATTCGAGATCATGAAGCAGCACACCACCATCGGATGGGAGATCCTCAAGGACAGTGACTCGCCGATGCTGGTCCTGGCCGCCGAGATCGCCCTCAGCCATCACGAGAAGTTCGACGGGTCCGGCTATCCCGGCGGGCTGGCCGGCGAGGCGATTCCGCAGTCGGGCCGCATCGTCGCCGTGGCCGACGTGTTCGATGCGCTCACCTCCGAACGTCCTTACAAGAAAGCCTGGGAATTCGACCGGGCCGTCGAATTCCTGCAGCAGGGGCGGGGCAGTCATTTCGATCCGGCCTGCATCGACGCCTTCGTCGCGCAACTGCCCGCCGTCCAGGCGATCCGGCAGCGCTTCCGCGACGAGGAGGCCTGAAACGTCCGCCGTCCGCGCGGCGCAGCGTCTCCTCCCGCCAACGATCGGCCCATGAGGATCGCCGCAGCACTGAACAGCATCTGGCCGGAGCGATTGCGCCATCAGCTGGCATTGCTGTTCGCGCTCCTGTTCGCCGCTTCCGTCGGCGTCTTCGCCGCCTACATGGCGGACGAACAGGCGTATTTCACCGAGGACCTGGTGGTACGCTCCGGACGGGCCGCGACGGCGCATATCGCCGCGACCCTGCCCCTCGATGCCCTCGGCACGCGGGCAGGCGAATTGGCCACACTTCTGGATCGGGCCGGACCGGATTCCGATCTGCGCGGACTCGCCCTCGTGGGCGACGACGGGCGGATCGCCGCCGCGGCACGGCGCCAGGGTGGCGGCCCGGCCGTGGCCGTCGCGGATGCGGGGACCCTTGTGCCGCCGGCCGAAGCCAGCGCCGCCTACGCGGCGGGCACCGTGGTCGCGTGGTTACCCGTCGGCCTGCCGCCGCGCGCCGGCTGGCTGCGGGCCGAATTCGACGGCGCGGCCGTGGCCCATGCACGCGCCCACATCCGCCGCGATTCGCTCGCCGTCGGCGCGCTGATGGTGGTGGCCGCCACGCTGCTCATCCTCGCCTTCCTGCGCCGCCCCCTCGCGGACCTGCGGCGCGCCACCGACTTCGCGATGCAACTGGAATCCTCGGCGGGAGATTTCCTGCGCATCGGTTCGCCGACCCGCGAGATGCGCGAACTGGCGGACGCGTTGAACTGGGCGTCGATCCGCCTGTACGACCAGTACAACGCGCTGTCGGACAGCGAGAAGCGCAAGGGGGCCATTTTCGAGGCCGCCCAGGACTGCATCGTCACCGTGGACGCCGGCGGCATCATCACCGAGTTCAACCCGGCGGCCGAGGCGACCTTCGGCTATTCCCGCGACGAGGTCCTGGGACGGCCGATGAACGACCTGCTGATCCCCGCCGCGGTGCGGGACCGGCATCCCGGCCTGGTCACGCACACGGCCGAGACCGGCGACCGGGCCATCATGGGCCGCCGGCGCGAGGTGGCGGCGGTGCGCAGGGACGGCAGCGAATTCCCGGCGGAGATCACGGTCACGCGGATAGAACTGGGCGGGCAGATCGTATTCACCGCGTTCCTGCGCGACATCGGCGACCGCCGCCGGGCCCAGGCGGAGATGGAGGACCAGTTGCATTTCGTCCGGCAACTGCTCGATTCCGTGCCGGTGCCGCTGTACGTCAAGAGCCGCGACGGTCGCTACCTGATGGTGAACCGGGCATGGGAACAGGCCCTCGGGATGGGTCGGGACTTATGCATCGGGCGCACCGTCGAGGAAGTCTTCCCGGCGGATTACGCCGACCAGCACCGCGAGAAGGATGCCGAACTCTGGGCGGCCGGCGGCAGCCAGACCTACGAAAGCAGGGCCCGGCAGGCGGCCGGGGAGTATCGGGACCTGCTGGTCAGCAAGGCCGTGTTCACGCGCGCCGACGGCTCCATCGGCGGACTCATCGGCGCCGCCGTGGACATGACCCTGCACAAGGAGGCCGAGGAGAACCTGCGCAAGGCCAAGAATGCCGCCGAGGCGGCGAACCGGGCAAAGAGCGAGTTCCTGGCCAACATGAGCCACGAGATCCGCACGCCGATGAACGCCATCATCGGCATGACGGACCTGGTGCTCGATACGCAGCTCGACGACGAGCAGCGCGAATACCTGACCCTGGTGAAGAACGCCGCGGACGGACTGCTCGCGGTGATCAACGAGATCCTGGATTTCTCCAAGATCGAGGCCGGCCGCATGGACCTGGAGCAGGTGCCCTTCGGCCTGCGGGACACGCTCGTGACGGCGGCCCGGACGCTGGTCGGCAAGGCCGAGGAGAAGGGCCTGGAAATCGTCTGCCGCGTGGACCCGCAGGTTCCCGAACTGCTGGTCGGCGATCCCCAGCGCCTGCGCCAGGTGGTCCTCAACCTGGTCTCCAACGCGGTGAAATTCACCGAACACGGCGAGATCGTGATCGATGCCGCTCCCATCGGGCCGAAGGGTGGCCAGGTGGAGATCGCGTTCTCGGTGCGCGACACCGGCATCGGGATTCCCGCGGACAAGCAGGCCCTGATCTTCGATGCCTTCTCGCAGGCCGACGCTTCCACCACGCGGCAATACGGCGGCACGGGCCTGGGGTTGGCCATCTGCCGTCGATTGGTGGACGGCATGGGCAGGCGGG
>DAOLKI010000008.1:0-17472 GCA_035331665.1 Rhodocyclaceae bacterium | reverse complement strand
AATGGCCGGAAACGTCCATCAGAATGGCGACGCCGTCCCGGGCGATCCGCCAGGCCACTGCATCGGGATTGGCCCCCGCCATCGGTCGGAACACGTCGCATGCCGCCTGGAATCGGCTGGCCAATTCGCTCCCGTCCGGCTCGGTGAGCGCGTATGCGAATATCTCGAACTGGGTGCGATCATGCAGCGCCAGACGTCGCCACTGGATCTGGGTGGATGGATGGTCCCGCACGTTCGGCGTCACGATGCCGAGCCGGATCTTCCTGCCCTGGGTGCGGAAGCCGCTTCGCGCGGGATGGCCCGCGCGGATCACCCGCGCGACCCCGCCCGCGATGCAGGCGCGCTCCTCTTCCGCCAGATCGACGTGCAGCGCATGGAAGACGAGGGCGGGGTCGTGGAGGCCGGCCCCTGCTCGGGCTCGCGCCGCCAGTTGCCCGAACAGGGCCTGCGCTCCGGCGTCGACATCCCAGTCGCAGCCTTCCAGGCGGTGGGCCAGGCGCACCGCGTGCATCTCGACCGCAACCGGCCGCCAGCACGGCGGGACGGCCTGGCCGGCCGCGCGAGCCATGTTGGCGAAATAGCTGCGCAAGGTGGCCGGATCGTCCGCCTCCAGGCGTTGGAATTCCTCGTCCGCCGCCGCGTGGCGACCGTCCATGGCGAGGGTCATGGCTCGGCCGACCCGTGCCGCATTGAAGGCCGGGTCCCGGCGCAGGGCCAGGTCGTAGGCCTCCCGGGCGGCGGCGTAGTCGTCCGCGGCAAGTTGGGCCTCGGCGAGATTGAACCAATGCCGCGCTGAACCGGGGGCCAGCGCGCAAACCCGGGCCCACGCCTGCGCTGCCTCGGCCGGCCGCGCCAGGTCGAGGAGCGCTTCGCCGCAGGCATTCCACGCCGCCGCGTTCCCGGGCGCCGCCTCGGCGGCCTGCCTGGCCAGCAACAGGCCTCGTTCCACGCTTCCCGTGCGCACTTCGATGACGGCCAGATTGACCAGGGCATCGACGTCCCCGGGCGCCACGCGCAGGTGGGCGATCAGGTGTTCCGTGGCTTCCCCGTGCCGGCCGAGTGCCGCCAGGGCCGCCGCGGCGCCGTTGGCCGCGCCGGAATGCGCGGGGTGAAGGCGGGCGGCTTGCGCAAAGGCTTGCAGTGCCTCGGCCGCCATCGCGGAATCCAGTCGGGCCGCGCCGATCAGGCACCAGGTTTCCGCGTCGCGGTTTTCCTCGGGTAGGCCTGCGAGGCAGGCAAGGGCAGTCGCGGCATCCCCGGCCGCCAGAGCGATCCGGGCCTGGTCGCGGGGAGCCGGGTGCGTCGGGGGCATCGTGGGGTCGCGCGGGGGACGTTGCAGTGGCATTCTACGGACAGAGCGGCATTGGAATCGCGGCCACGATGGACCTCAGCATCGTACTCGAATGGGACAACCTGCGAACCGCCGGCTGGCGACGCGGCGCATCCGTGCTGCAGGCACTGGCGCGGGAGATTGTCGCGCGTGATGCCGTCACGGGTGGCGAAACGGAAGTGCTGTTCATGTTCTCTCCCGATGCGGTCAACGCCGGCGTCCTGGCCGCCTTGGCCGGACGCTGCCTGCCGCGCGATGTACGTGTGCGGCTCGTGCCCCGACCAGGCGAGGGCTACTACCACCTGAAGAACGCCGGCGTCGCCGCCGCGACCCACGACCGCGTCGTGATGCTGGACAGCGACACCATTCCGCAACCCGGGTGGCTGGGGTCGATGGCCCGGGCCCTGGCAACGCCGGGCGTCGACGCCGTGGCCGGCGTGACCACCGTCGACCGGGATTCGCGCTATGCGCGGGCGGTGGCCCGTCTCTGGTTCTTCCCGGCGAACCCACCCCCGCCGGGACCGATCTTCCGAACGCGGGAATTCTGGGCGAACAACGCGGCCTTCCGTCGCGAGGTGTTTCTTGGCGCCGGCGGTTTCCCGGAGGCCGGACTCTTCCGCGGCCAATGCCGGATGCTTGCCGCCCGGTTGATCGCCACCGGGCGAACGATATGGCTGGCACCGGAAGCGCGCACGGTGCATTCGCCCCCCCGGGGCCTCGTGGCGCTTTGCGTGAGGGCGGTGCGACACGGCCGCGACGCTATGGCCAGCGCCGGACCGCAGCCCGCGCAGAGGAGGCTGGCGGCGTCCTGGCGCCGCGCCGCGCAGTCCTGCGGCAAGGCCCGGCAGGCGCTTGCCGACGAGGGCGGAACAGGTCCCGTCCCGGCGGACGAACGCTGGCTGACCATGGGGCTGGCCCTGTTGTACTCCGTGGGCCGGTTCCTCGGCGAGCGCTGGGAATTCCGGCATCCCCGACGGGATTCTCAGCAGGCGAACTCGTAACTGCGGACTTCGTCCAGACGCCCCTCCCGGGCGGCATCCATCGCGTGACGGATCCATGGCGGGAGCCGGAAATTGATGCGCACCTCGCAGTCCTCCGCGACCGTGGACAGGAAGTCGGCTGCCGCCGCCAGGATTCGCGCCGTCCCGTCGCGGTCGTCGCGACCGGCGTGCCGTTCGGCGAGGACCAGGTGGGCATTCAGGCATTCGACCGGAAACTGGCCGGACCGGCTTGCGGCCGCGATGTTCAGCATGGCCTCCGCCATCGCCGCGTCCCCCTCGCGATGGGCGATGTAGCCGCGGAACCAGTGGTAGCGAATCCAGCCCGGGTCCTTCCGGATGGCGCACTCGAGGCGTTGGCGGTACCACTCCCGTTTGACGTCGCGGCGTTGGGCATCCGGATGATGGTCGATGACGAGGTCCGCGCACCAGGCGGCCCGCGCGCCCCGCGCACGCAGATCCGTCTGCATGTTCTCGTGCACCCTGCCCCGGGCCGTGAAACCGCGTCGGAAGAGAGCGAGTTTGTAGTCCTCCAGGCGGTCTCCGACCCGGTGGGTGATCCAGGGACAGAAGTAACCGGCCCAAGGGGAGTCGGGCAGCCGCTTCGCGACGTCGCCCAGCGCGTCCGGAGAAATCCTTTCGTCCGCGTCGACCACCAGTATCCACTCCGTGGAAAGCCGCGCGAGGGCCGCATTGCGGGCCGGCGTCTTGTCGAAGCACTCGCCGGCATCGAGCGCCGTACGACGGGCCGTGATGCCGAAACTGCTGCGCAGGAATTCCACCGTCCCGTCGGTGGATCCGGTATCGACGATCGAGACCTCGTCCAGCAGGGGCAGAAGCGGTTCCAGGCAGGCGCCCAGACGTCCGATCTCGTCCTTGACGATCATGGCGAGCCCCAGGCGCGCGCGACGGCTCACCGGGACGTCTCCGCAGGCGGGCATTCGTTGACGAAATCCTCGAACTTCCCGCCGGCATTTCTGGGCAGGTCCGCCGGATAGCGGAATTCGATCGTGAATCCGGGGTGAAGCCGTTGGCGGAGGGTGTCACGGATGGTGGCTTCTTCCCCCTCGGACAGTGGGCGCGGGCAGACGAGATGGACCTCGAGGCGGCGGCGGTCCTTCTGCACGACGCGGTATTGCCGGATCGGTATGTCGGGGAGATGATTCAAACCGAAAAGCGGCCAGCGGCGGCTTCCGTCAGGAAGGGTGAGCATGTTGCGGACGCGGCCCAGGATGCGTTCGAGCACGGGCAGGCCGCGGCCGCAGGGGCAGGGGGCCCCCACCTCGGCATAGTCGCCGATCGCATAACGGATCAGCGGCATGGCGTAATTGTGCAGCGTCGTGACCACGACCTCGCCGATCTCCCCCGGTGCGCAGCGGCGACCGTCCTCGGTCAGCACCTCCAGCAGGACACACTCCGACTGCACGTGGTACCTGCCCTCGACCTCCGGACACTCGAGCGCCAGATAACCCGTTTCCGATGCACTGTAGATATCGGCGACCCGCACGCCCCACGCCTCGCGCACGCGGCGGCGGAGCGCCGCCGGCATCACCTCGCCGACGGTGCGCACCTCGCGCAACCCGGAAAGCGAAATGCCCCGCCGACCGCTTTCGTCCACCAGGTCCGCCAGATTCGACGGCAGCGTCAGCAGGTAATCGGGCTTCGCCGCGACGAGCCAGTCCATCTGGGCCGATACGGGTTCGGAACTGGGAAATCGCGCGGAAGGACCGGTTTCATACACCAGGTCCGCAGGCGGGCCCCAGGTCGGATGGTCTTCGCGGGCGCCGGGACGCAGGAATGCATGGAAGAGGGACGGGTGGCGGCCGTGCCATCGGTGTTCCCGCAAGGTGATCGCCTGCCAGATGCGGTAGGTGACCTCCGTGTTGCGGAACGAAATCGGCATTCCCGTCGAGCCCGAGGTTGCACCCGATCCGACTTCGCCGTGGCCCTCGGGTGGTGTCAGGTGGAGTTTGGTCCCCAGTTCCTGGATTTCCCCGCGGCGCAGAGGGCGAAGGCGGGAAAAGGCCTGCGTAGCCGGCAGGCCCGGATCCAGACCTGCCTCGGCGAACCGACCCTGCCAGAAATCGAGGCATGCGGCATGGCGCAGCAGCGACGAGACCTGGCGCCATTGGTGCGCCGCCAGAACGTCGTTCGAAGACCACTCGCTCTCCGCGAGTTGCCCCAGAAGCGCGAGCAGATGGGCACCCGCCGTACTCGGCAGGTGCGGCCAGATCAGGCCTTCAACGGCGGAGACGACCGAGAGCCACCTCCGCGCCTTCGGTCAGCCCCGTCTGCCGGAACGCGGCGGCCCCCGATACCGTCCCCAGGTCCGTGCCGGAACTGAACTTGTAGACCAGTCCCGCCCGCACGGCGTTGGCGCCGGCGAAGAAACCGGAGAAGGAGCCCCCGGTGCAGCAGCCGCTGGTGCAACTTACGGCGCCGCTGAAGCCAGGGCTCGCGCCGAACCCCGCACTGCCGGCGATCCCGAAGTTGTGCCCCCCGATCGGGACCCCGAGGGTCCACCCCAGGTGCAGGGTACCGAAATTGGCGGTCATGCTGCCGGTAACGCGGCCTCCGACCGCCCCGCTGGTGGATGTCGGCAGCGTGAAACCCATCAATTCGTACGTGCCGGTCATGTTCCGGCTGTGCAGGGAAGCGATGTCCGAACTCGGCGTGGGTTGGCCGACCACATAATGCACATTGGAAACGGAGCCGCCTTCCGGGCCGTCAAGCATCCCCGTGGCGATGCGACCCCAGCCGATGATGCCGTCGGTGAAGGTTCCGACATGGGTCTGTGCGGTGAAGGTGCGCGGACTGCCGAACTCGCCGCCGTCGATGACGAACTTGTTCAACTGGCCGGTACCGGGCGTGAATGTGCCGACGCCGGTTCCGCTGTCCATGGTCGCCGACCCGAATATCTCGAATGCGGCCGCGAACGCATAGCCCGGACCGGAGGGCAGGGAAGCCTGGGCCGCCTCGGCCGCCGTGAAGACCGGTTTCACGGATCCCACCGGTTGCGGCGGCGGCAGGGAGGACCGCGACTGGGTCCGGGCGGGCGACGAACTCGACGAGGTGACCGTCCCCGACTCGCCGGCATTGAGGATCATGCAGCCGGCGGAATTGCAGACCTCGATGGCGCCCTCGCCGGTGGAGATGTTCAGAACCTCGCCCATCGTGGCCGACCATTCAGTACCCCGGATCCCGATGGTGGCGACCTGGGTCGTCACCTTGTAGTTGTTGCGGTCGCCCTTGCCGATGAGGCCGGTGATGGTCCGCAGCCCGCCCTTCAGCAGGCTGAAGAAACTCTTCTCACTGCCATCCGCACGCCCGGCGAAGTTGTAGTCGTCGATGCGGAACTGGGTCTGGGGCTGCAGCGCCACCTGGGATCCGTCCGTGAACCGGACCTGGGCGCGTCCGTCCCGGGTGTCGATGGTTTCACCCGGATTGATCTCGGAACCCTTGGTCAGGGCACGTGTCCGGCCGTCGGTGGCCGTGGCCGCCACGTTGCCGACGGCAAAATCCACCTTGCCCGCCCCGGCGCCATAGGTGGCAAAGGGAAATGCGGCCGTCACGGCGGCGGCGAGCCGGGCTGAGTCCTTCAGCTTGAATTCGTTAGGCATGGCGCGGTCCCGAGATCAGAAATCGCGACGCAGGGTCACGGAATAGACGCTGCGCGAGAAATCGTTGATGGCGATGTTCGACTTGTTGCGCATGTACTGCACTTGCGGCGTGACGCGCCAATCCCTTGCCGGCGTCCAGGCGAGGCCCACCCCCAAGGTCGTCTGATCGTCGCGCCGCCGCGACAGGGCGACGGGATCGTCCTGATGATGGCGTCGGTGTTCGAATCCGAGGTTGCCGAACAGGCCCAGGTCTTCCCTCAGGGTGTACTGGCCGCCGACACGGAAACCCAATACCCGGTAACCCAGGTCGTTGCGGTTGGGATTGTCCGCCGTCTCGTCCCCGAAATAGACGCCCCCGAAGCCGAGGACCGGACTATCCCGCAGGGCCTTGGCAAATCCGACGCCCGCCAGCCATTTGGAAGCATCCCGGAAACGTTGGCCCGGATAGGTGAGATCCGAGTACTGGATGAAGGTGGACGTCTGGGTGCGCTGGTCGTAGTTGTGCTGCCATTGAACCCCGAAACCCGCGCTGTCCCGATACCGCTCCGACGTGCGGCCGATGCCGTTGTTCGCCGGATCGATCGCGAGGCTGAAGGAAGATGCCTGAAGCGTGGCACTGAAGGTGTCTTTGCCGTTCTGGTGCGCGAATCCGATGTTCCCATCGACCGACGAGGTGTCGTATTGGTCCCGGTTCAAATTCGTGCGCAGGTTTCCCGAAGCGCCTCCGATCAGGGAGATTCCCTTTCCAAGCGGAACCCGGAAATCGGCGCCCCCGGCGAAAGTGGTGAAGTTGTCCGCCAGTTTCCGTTGCGTGGTGGGGATCGTGAAACCCTGGTATTGGTCAATCGCCGGGCCGGCATTGACGTTGGTGTCATGTCCGAACCCGATTTCCACGAAAGCGCGGATGCGCGTCTTGCCGTCCGCATCCAGTTGATCGAGCGCAGTCAGGTAGCGATCGATGGCCGCTTTGACGACCGGCGGCACTTGCTGGCTCTTCACGGTCTCGAATTCCCGGCGGGCGGTCTCGGTCTCGCCCAGGGCAAGGTAGGCCCGGGCGATCTCCGCGCGGGCGCGGGGGTTGTTCGGTTCGACGGCGAGCACCCGCTCCAGCGCAAAGACGGCCCGGGTGGCCTGGCCCGCATCGACCGCGGCAATTCCGAGCAGGAGGTCGAATTCGACGGAGCCCGACCGTTCCGCTTCCAGGGGGGCGAGGATCTCGAACGCTTCCCGCGCCTTGCCCTGTTCCAGCAACGCCGAGGCCCGATCGGTCACTGCATCCGCGAACGCGGCGGGTGCCGCCGCGAGCATCGCGATCAGCATCCCGCACCGGATTGATTTCCTTGAATATCTGTTGGTCACGACGGCTCCCGACTGCCCCGGCAGGGCGTTCAATGAATTATCAAGGAACGGACTGCCCCAGGCAAGAATCCCCTCAACGGCCAAGGAATACTGCCACGGGTATTGGCTTCACCGCACCGCGCTTCCGCACTGTCGCCGCCTTCGCCTCGCCAGCGCCATTCCCGGCCCGTTCCTCAGACTGGAATCTCCCAGAAATATTACAAATAGTCAATAAGTTAACGCTGGTAATTAACCCTTAACTTCAGCTTGTTGCTCCGTTGCCACAACGCACTGCTGTTCGCGGTCAACCCGGCGTCGCCTCGTGTTTCACGCAATCCACGTAATAGCGGACGCCTCCATCGGCTTGCTCCTCGTCGACCAGCCCGTGAATATCCGTCTCGAAACCCGGAAACTGTGCGTTGAACTCGCGCGCAAACTGCAGGTACCGGACGATCGTGCGATTGAAGCGTTCTCCCGGGATCAACAGGGGAATGCCCGGAGGGTAGGGGGTAAGCAGAACGGCCGTGACCCGACCTTCCAATTCGTCGATGGGCACGCGGTCGATCTCCCGGTGCGCCATCATGGCGAAGGCGTCGGCCGGCCGCATCGCCGGCACCATGTCCGAGAGGTACATCTCCGTGGTGAGCCGCGCCACGTCGTTCGCCTTATAGACATCGTGGATCTGATTGCAAAGATCCCGCAGTCCGACGCGTTCGTAGCGCGGATGCTTGGCGACGAAGTCGGGCATTACCCGCCACAGGGGCTGGTTCTTGTCGAAGTCGTCCTTGAACTGTTGCAGTTCGGTCACCATCGTGTTCCAGCGCCCCTTCGTGATACCGATGGTGAACATGATGAAGAACGAGTAGAGGCCGGTCTTTTCGACGATGACCCCGTGCTCCGCCAGATACTTGGTGAGAATCGCCGCCGGTATGCCCCACTCGGCGAAGTCCCCATCGACGTCGAGGCCCGGAGTGATGACCGTGGCCTTGATCGGGTCCAGCATATTGAAGCCCTTGGCCAGCTTGCCGAAGCCATGCCAGCGCTCCCGGGCCCTCAGCATCCAGTCGTCCCGGTCGCCCACGCCCTCGTCCGAGAGGTCGTCCGGTCCCCATACCTTGAACCACCAGTCGGCACCCCACTCGTCGTCCACCTTGCGCATGGCGCGCCGGAAGTCGAGGGCTTCCTTGATGGACTCCTCGACCAGCGCCGTTCCGCCCGGCTCCTCCATCATCGCGGCCGCCACGTCGCACGACGCGATGATCGCGTACTGGGGCGAGGTGGACGTGTGCATCAGGAAGGCTTCGTTGAAGATGTCCCGGTCGAGCTTCCGGGACTCCGAGTCCTGTACGAGGATCTGGGATGCCTGGGAGAGCCCGGCCAGCAACTTGTGGGTGGATTGGGTCGAAAACAGCATGGATTCCTGGCAGCGCGGCCGATCCTTGCCAATGGCATGCATGCCCCGATAGAACTCGTGGAAAGCGGCATGGGGCAGCCAGGCTTCGTCGAAGTGCAGGGTGTCGATCTTCCCGTCCAGCATCTCCTTGATGGCTTCCACGTTGTACAGGATGCCGTCGTAGGTGCTCTGGGTGATGGTGAGGACCCTCGGCTTGGCATCCGGGTTCTTCTCCAGGACCTGCCGGGCAAACGGATTGGCCTTGATCTTCCTCCTGATCGTCTCCCACTCGAACTCGCTCTTCGGGATCGGTCCGATGATGCCGAAATTATTGCGCGTGGGCATCAGAAAGACGGGAATGGCGCCCGTCATGGTGATGGCATGGAGCACCGACTTGTGGCAGTTGCGGTCGACCACGACAATGTCGTTGGGCGCGACGGTGGAATGCCAGACGATCTTGTTGGAGGTGGAGGTGCCGTTGGTGACGAAGAACAGGTGGTCGCAATGGAAGATGCGTCCGGCATTGCGTTCCGAAGCGGCGACTGGGCCTGTATGGTCGAGAAGCTGGCCCAGTTCGTCCACCGCATTGCAGACGTCCGCGCGCAGCATGTTCTCGCCGAAGAACTGGTGGAACATTTGGCCCACCGGCGACTTCAGGAAGGCCACGCCGCCGGAATGGCCGGGGCAGTGCCACGAATAGGAGCCGTCGGCCGCGTAATGAGTCAGGGCGCGGAAGAAGGGCGGCGGCAGGGAGTCCAGGTAGGAGCGGGCCTCGCGGACCACGTAGCGGGCAATGAACTCCGGCGTGTCCTCGAACATGTGGATGAAGCCGTGCAGTTCCTTCAGCACGTCGTTGGGAATGTGCCGGGAGGTGCGGGTCTCGCCGTGCAGAAAGATGGGGATGTCGGCATTGCGGAAGCGGATTTCCTGGACGAATGCGCGCAGTTCCGCGATGGTTTCCTCCTCCTCGTTGACCAGTTCCTCGTCGTCGATGGACAGGATGAAGGCCGAAGCCCGGCTCTGCTGTTGCGCGAAGGAGGTCAGGTCGCCGTAGCTGGTCACACCCAGCACCTCCATGCCCTCCTTCCCGATGGCCTCGGCGAGGGCGCGAATGCCCAGGCCGGACGCGTTCTCGGAACGGAAGTCCTCGTCGATGATGATGACCGGGAAGTGGAATCGCATATCAGGTCCCCCCACCCCCCGTCCCCCGCCCCAGGGGGGAGAGGCCTCGTGCGCGCTGCGCGCGCGGATCACGGGGAGCTTCGATGGTGGTTCGGCGCGGGCCGTTATCCTCGGGGCGGCCTTGCCGAAAAGCTGCCCCGTACATGTCAGATCTTGGGCAGCGTGACGCCGACCTGACCCTGGTACTTGCCGCCCCGGTCCTTGTAGGAGGTCTCGCAGACCTCGTCGGATTCGAAGAACAGCACCTGGGCGCAGCCTTCGCCAGCGTAGATCTTCGCCGGAAGCGGCGTCGTGTTCGAGAACTCGAGGGTCACGTAGCCTTCCCACTCGGGTTCGAAGGGCGTCACGTTCACGATGATGCCGCACCGGGCGTAGGTGCTCTTCCCCAGGCACACCGTCAGCACGTTGCGCGGGATGCGGAAGTACTCCACCGTGCGGGCCAGGGCGAAGGAGTTCGGCGGGATGATGCAGTAGGCCCCTGTCATCTCGACGAAGGAGTTCGGGTCGAAGTTCTTCGGGTCGACGATGGTGGAATTGATGTTCGTGAACACCCGGAATTCGCCGGCGCAGCGGATGTCGTAACCGTAGCTGGACGTTCCGTAGGAGACGATCTTGCTGCCGTTCACCTCGCGCACCAGGCCCGGCTCGAAGGGCTCGATCATGCCGTGCTGTTCCGCCATGCGGCGGATCCACTTGTCGGATTTGATGGCCATGTCGGGGCGGGGCGGGTTTGCGGGGCTGGAAGTATAAGACCAACGGGGCGGAATTCGCCGCCCCGTCGCCCGGTTTCCGCCGGGGCTCGGTCAGGTGTTCTGGATGACGATGCTCGGAAACTTGCTGCTGTGGTCCCTGGCCCTGTCGGCGATCTTCACGCCGATGCGGCGCGCGATGGTCCGGTAGATCTCGGCCGGCCGGCCATTCGGGTCGGCGACCACCGTCGGTTTGCCGCCGTCCACCTGCTCCCGGATGCGAATGTCCAGGGGCAGGGCCCCGAGGAGTTCCACGTCGTAATCCTTGGCCATGGCCTCGCCGCCGCCGGCGCCGAAGATGTGCTCCTCGTGGCCACACTTGGAACAAATGTGGATGCTCATGTTCTCGACGATGCCGAGGATGGGGATGCCCACCTTCTCGAACATCTTGAGGCCCTTGCGCGCGTCGAGAAGGGCAATGTCCTGCGGCGTGGTGACGATGACGGCGCCGGTGACCGGAACCTGCTGGGCGAGCGTGAGCTGGATATCCCCCGTGCCGGGGGGCATGTCCACGATCAGGTAGTCCAGGTCCCGCCAGCGGGTATCGCCGAGCAGTTGCGTCAGCGCCTGGGTCACCATGGGGCCGCGCCACACCATGGGCGTTTCCGGATCGATCAGGAAACCGATGGACATGGCCTGGATACCATGGGCCTCCAGGGGCTCGAGAGATTTGCCGTCCGCGGACTCGGGCCGGCCGGTGATGCCCAGCATCTGGGGTTGCGACGGCCCGTAGATGTCGGCATCCAGGATCCCGACGCTGGCGCCCTCGGCAACCAGGGCGAGCGCGAGGTTCACCGCGGTCGTGGACTTACCGACCCCGCCCTTGCCGGATGCGACCGCGATGATGTTCTTGACGCCGGGAATCAGCTTCACACCTCGCTGTACCGCGTGGGTCACGATCTTCTGATAGACGTTGGCCGAGACATTTCCGGTTCCGGGCAGGGCCTTGATCCGCTCGATGACCCTGCGCCGCAGTTCGTCGATCTGGGTCTTGGCCGGATAGCCGAGTTCCACATCCAGGCTCACGTCGGTACCCTCGATACGAACGTTCTTGATGCAGCGGCCCTCCACCAGGCTCTTGCCGGTGTTGGGATCTATCACTTCCTTGAGGGCGGTCTGGACTTGCAGTTCGGAGAGGCTCATGGTGGGGTCCTGAATAGCTGAGTAATTTGATGCAGTATAGCCTGTTGGCTGCCAGTGCCCGGCGGGGAGGGTGAGCGCAGGCGTTAGAATCCCGCATTCTATCGATGATTCCCGGCTTTCCCGCCGCCACCATGTCTTCCCGCCATATCCTCGTCACCAGCGCACTGCCCTACGCCAACGGCGCCATTCACCTCGGTCACCTCGTCGAGTACATCCAGACCGACATCTGGGTCCGTTTCCAGAAGATGCGGGGCCATGAATGCTGGTACGTCTGCGCCGACGACACCCATGGCACGCCCATCATGCTGCGGGCGGAGAAGGAGGGCATCAAGCCGGAAGCACTGATCGCGCGGGTCCATGCCGAGCACACACGTGATTTCTCGGGTTTCCACGTGGCCTTCGACAACTACTACAGCACCCACTCCGACGAGACGCGTTTCTACTCCGAGGACATCTACCGCAAGCTGAAGGCCGCGGGATTGATCGAAGTCCGGTCCGTGGAGCAGTACTACGATCCCGTCAAACAGATGTTCCTGCCCGACCGTTTCATCAAGGGCGAATGCCCCAAGTGCGGCGCGAAGGACCAGTACGGCGATTCCTGCGAGGTCTGCGGTGCCGCGTATGCGCCGACGGACCTGAAGAACCCTTATTCCGCCGTTTCCGGTGCCAAGCCCGAGCTGCGGGCATCGGATCATTATTTCTTCAAGTTGTCGGATCCGCGCTGCCAGGCCTTCCTGCGCCGCTGGACGCGGGAGGCGGGGGCCTTGGGTGCGCGTCTGCAGCCGGAGGCCGCCAACAAGATGCAGGAATGGCTGGGCGCGGAAGGTGAAGACAAGCTGACCGATTGGGACATTTCCCGCGATGCCCCCTATTTCGGCTTTCAGATTCCCGATGCCCCGGGCAAGTACTTCTACGTCTGGCTGGATGCCCCCATCGGCTACATGGGGTCGTTCCGCAACCTTTGTGCATTGCGCGGCCTGGATTTCGACAAGTGGTGGGGCCGCGAATCGAAGACCGAGCTCTATCATTTCATCGGCAAGGACATCCTTTATTTCCATGCCTTGTTCTGGCCCGCCGAATTGGAGCATGCCGGCTACCGGACGCCGACAAAGGTCTTCGCGCACGGCTTCCTGACCGTCGATGGCCAGAAGATGTCGAAGTCCCGCGGCACTTTCATCACCGCCGAGTCCTACCTGGCCGAGGGCCTCAATCCCGAGTGGCTGCGCTACTATTTCGCGGCCAAGCTGAACGGGACCATGGAGGATATCGATCTCAATCTGGGCGACTTCGTTCAGCGGGTGAATGCCGACCTGGTCGGGAAGTACATCAACATCGCCAGCCGCGCCGCGGGATTCGTGCACAAGCGCTTTGGCGGCAAGCTGCTGGAAGAACACTTCGCCGACGCCTTCCGGGGGGATCTTCCCGGCGTGATGGAGGCCGGCGAAGAGATTGCGACCCACTACGAAGCCCGGGACTACGCGCGGGCAGTGCGTCGAATCATGGCCCTGGCGGACCAGGTGAACCAGTATGTGGACAAGCACCAGCCATGGGTGCTGGCCAAGGATCCTGAAAACGATCGCCAGCTTCACCGGGTGTGCACGGTGTTGCTCAACGCCTTCCGGCTCCTCACGCTCCATCTGAAGCCCATCCTGCCCAAGCTCGCGCAACGGGCGGAGGAGTTCCTCAATGTCGCTCCCTTGAAATGGTCCGATGCCGGGCACGTGCTGCCGCCGGCGCACCTGATCAACCCCTACGAACACCTGATGACCCGACTCGATCCGAAGCAGATCGATGCCCTGGTGGCGGCCAACAGGGAATCCCTGGCGCCGGCGCCGGAACAGCAGTCGCAGCAGCGCCACGCGCAACATCAGCAGGCCGCCGAGGACAAGGTACAGGTGGCGGCTGCGGCGGGCCCGACGATCTCGATCGATGAATTCGGCAAAGTGGATTTGCGCGTCGCGCGCATCGCCGAGGCGGCGCACGTGGACGGTGCCGACAAGCTGATCCGTCTGACGCTGGACCTGGGCCCCCTCGGCACCCGGCAGGTCTTTGCCGGCATCAAGTCCGCTTACGATCCTGCCTCCCTGGCGGGACGCCTGACGGTGATGGTCGCGAATCTGGCTCCGCGCAAGATGAAATTCGGGCTGTCGGAAGGCATGGTGCTCGCGGCCTCGGACGCGGAGGGCGGCGCTCCCGGCCTGTTCCTGCTGTCGCCCGATTCGGGGGCGGCGCCCGGCATGAAGGTGAAATGACGACGGACGTACGCCGGCTGGTGGTGACCGGCATCGTGCAGGGAGTAGGCTACCGGGCCGCTTTCCTGCGCGAGGCCGAACGCCGCGACCTCACCGGCTGGGTCCGCAATCGCCGGGACGGTAGCGTCGAGGCGATGATCGCGGGAAGCGACGAAGCCGTGGCAGGAATGATCGCCTGGGCAAGGCGGGGGCCGCCGGGGAGCCGCGTGGACCATGTGGCCGTCGAATTCGGCCACGGCAGTTTCGACCGTTTTTCCCTGCGATCCACCGAATAATCGCCCTGTCAGGTGCGGGGGAATAGAATGCGGCGTGCGGGCGCCCGGTCCGCGACCGGACGCCGGCATCGTCCAAGACGATTTCCGCTCAACCCAATCAGGAGTTTCATCATGGCAGTCCTCGTCGGCAAACCCGCCCCCGACTTCACCGCGACCGCGGTCTTTGGCAACAATGAGATCAAGGACCTGAAACTGTCGTCCTACAAGGGCAAGTATGTCGTCCTGTTCTTCTACCCGCTCGACTTCACCTTCGTCTGCCCCTCGGAACTGATCGCGTTCGATCATCGCCTCGAGGAATTCACCAAGCGTGGTGTCGAGGTCATCGGCTGTTCGATCGATTCGCAATTCACGCACCTCGCCTGGAAGAACACCGCGGTGAACAAGGGCGGCATCGGACCGGTCAAGTACCCGCTGGCGGCCGACATCAACCATGCGATCTGCCAAGCCTACGACGTGGAAGCGGCCGGTGGCGTGGCCTTCCGCGGTTCCTTCCTGATCGACAAGGCCGGCGTGGTCCGTCACCAGGTCGTCAACGACCTTCCGCTGGGACGGAACATCGACGAGATGCTGCGCATGATCGACGCGCTGCAATTCACCGAGGAACACGGCGAGGTCTGCCCCGCCGGCTGGCAGAAGGGCAAGGCGGGCATGAAGGCGTCGCCGGACGGCGTGGCCAACTACCTCGCGGAACACTCCGCGGAACTCTGAACCCCGCTCGACCGCAGACAGCAAAGGCCGGCCCGTGCCGGCCTTTCTCACGTGGGCGCGATGATTGCGGCCGATGCCAGCGCCTGCCCGCGAGGGAGATGTTCAATCGCATTGGAATAATATCGCAGGACCTCGACGTCGGATGTCATCGGACGGTAGAGCCCGTCCTTCTCCTCCACCAGTCTTCTGAGCAGCAGCATGCGCAGTCCGACGCCGAAGGCGTAATCCTGGTCCCGGCGCGGGATGTACGCATGGGCGCCCGCCGCTTCGAATTCGGCCATGCGCGCCAGGGCGGCAGCCTTGAGTTCCAACTCCGACCATGCCCTCTCCGGCGTCTCGACCATCAGGCTTGCCACCAGGGAAACAGGCAGCACGGGGATCACGCTGCCGATTGCTTCCATGAGGGATCGCGCCACCTCCGGCACGACGGATCGCCGGGTGGTCTCGTCCATGGCGTGGAAATCCCACCCCTGAGTTCGGGACAGTTCACGCATGGAGAGAGGCGTTCCAAAGTTCACGCACGCATAGCCGAAACGATGCCACTCGCCGGTGACCATCTGCCAAAGGTTGCGGCCCGCGAACGAAAGGGTTGTCCCCAGGGCCCGCAGACGGCCCGGTCGGGGCAGGTCCGGATGCAGTTTGCCGAGTTGGCTCCGGTCCTCCAGAACCCGGTCGTAATTCAGGCCGACGGGAATGAAGACCAGGTCTCGGCGTCCTTCCCCTTCCCGCTCGTCGAACCCCTTGAGCATGTAATCCAGGAGACCGAATTTGGGTGCCCTCAGGCCCCCGTCGAGGGTCAGGCCGCCTTCGGGGAACATGGCCTGTGGGACACCGGCCTCCGTCGCCATGGCCACGTAGCGGGCGAGGACCACCCGGTACAGGGGGTCCCCGGAATTGCGGCGGACGAAGAAGGCGCCCATGGCCCGGATCAGTTGCTGCAGCGGCCAGACGCGAGCCCATTCCCCGACGGCGTAGGACAGGGCAACCCTTTCCGCGGCCAGGAAAGCCACCAGCACGTAGTCCATGTTGCTGCGGTGGTTCATCACGAACACGATGCTGGACTCAGGCGCCACGCGCGCGAGCGCGACTTCGTCCAGGTACCCGACGCGCACCCGGTACATCAGGCGCGCCGAACTCCGCGCCAAGGCGTATCCGATGCGGAAATATATGTAGGCGTTGAACGACGGGACGATCTCCCGGGCATAACGGTCCACGCGCCGCCAGGTTTCGGCGATCGGTTCGCGTGACTCCCGCGAGTGGGCTGCCGCGGCAGCCTGGACCTTCGCATCGTGGAACAGCCGGTCGATCAGCACCTGTCGGCGGGTGAGCTTGAAGGAGGGCAGGGCCACCGGCAGACGCCGGTTGAGCTGGGCAATGACACGGTTGACCCGGCTGCGGAAGTACCACCGCATTCCCGGAACCAACAACAGCACCAGCGTGGCCCAGGCCGCCAGGGCCACGAGCACGAGGAACAGCCACAGTGGCACGCTCACCGCATGGCCCATCGTCTCCTCCGTCCCGCTGGACCTGCCGGTCCGCCGAAATCATCATAACAGCAGGATCGCCAAGTGCCGGTCCGCGTCTGCCCGCCGACACAAAACAAAAGGCCCTGCATCGCAGGGCCTTTCGTCGCGAAACCGGACCGGCCGGAATCGACGCGACCGGTCAGCGCTTGGAGAACTGCTTGCGGCGGCGCGCCTTGTGCAGACCGACCTTCTTCCGCTCCACCTCCCGGGCGTCCCGCGTGACGAAACCAGCCTTCGAAAGCGCGGGCTTCAGGGCCTCGTCGTATTCGATCAGGGCGCGGGTGATGCCGTGCCGGACCGCCCCTGCCTGGCCGGATTCGCCGCCACCGGTCACGTTAACCAGGATGTCGAAAGTCGACACGTGCTGGGTCAGTTCCAGGGGCTGGCGGACGACCATGCGCCCGGTCTCGCGGGAGAAGAACTCGTCCACCGGCTTGCCGTTCACCACGAACTTGCCGGACCCGGATTTGAGGAACACGCGGGCGACGGCGGTCTTGCGACGCCCCGTGCCGTAGTAGAAATTGGCGGGCATGTCTTTTTCCTTAGATTTCCAGAGCCTTGGGCTGCTGGGCGGCGTGGGGATGGGTTCCCCCGGCATAGCACTTCATCTTCTTCAGCATCGCGTAGCCGAGCGGGCCCTTGGGCAGCATGCCCTTCACCGCCTTCTCCAGGATGCGGCCAGGGAAACGCTGTTGCAGCTTCGTGAAGTTCGTCTCGTAGATGCCGCCCGGATAGCCGGAGTGGCGGAAGTACTTCTTCTGTTGCGCCTTGTCGCCCGTGACGCGCAGTTTCTCGACATTGACGACGACGATGTAGTCGCCCGTATCCACGTGCGGGGTGTAGATCGTCTTGTGTTTGCCGCGCAGGCGGCGGGCGATCTCGGTGGCCAGCCGACCCAGGACTTTGTCCGTCGCGTCGACGACGAACCAGTCGCGAGTCACCTCGAGCGGCTTGGCGG
>DAOLKI010000007.1:0-17885 GCA_035331665.1 Rhodocyclaceae bacterium | reverse complement strand
CAGCAGGTGATCCGGCGACTCGGCCGTGCCTCGGAGTACAAGGACAACGAGACCGGCAACCATGTCCTGCGCATGGCCCATTACGCGCGCCTGATCGGCGAGGCCCACGGCCTCGGCCGCGAGGCCGTGGACGTGGTCTTCACGACCGCGCCGATGCATGACGTGGGCAAGATCGGCATTCCGGATGCAATCCTCATGAAGCCGGGTCGCCTGGACGCGACCGAGTGGAAGGTGATGGAACAGCATCCCGTCATGGGTGCCGAGATCATCGGCCGCCACGACAACGACCTGCTGGAGACGGCACGCATCATCTCGCTGACCCACCACGAACGCTGGGATGGCAGCGGCTACCCGGCGCGCCTGAAAGGGGAGGAGATCCCGCTGCCCGGCCGCATCGCCGCCATCGCCGACGTCTTCGACGCGCTGGTCTCGGTGAGGTCCTACAAGCAGGCGTATTCGGTCGAGCACTCGCTGTCGATCATGGATTCGGAGGACGGTCGCCAGTTCGACCCGACCCTTATGCAGGCCTTCCGCAAGGCACTGCCCGAGATCCTCCGCATCAAGGATATCTATGCCGACGAGCGCGGCGCGCTCACCGACCTCGACGTGGCGCGTGCACCGTCCTGACCCGCCACCCCCGCCCAGACCCGAGCCAACCGCCAACCGGAATCCGCCATGACCAAGATCCTGCCGCAAACCCTGCTCGCCGCCGTCGCTTCGGCCATGGCGCTCGCGGCGACCCCCGTCCGTGCGGCGCCTGCCACCGCGAACCCCGACATCCCGTCGGCGGAGGTCAAGCGCGCCCTCCAGGGCCTGGCCCCGGCCGGCCTGCGCATTACCGACGTGGCGATGAAGGGACAGAAGGCCACGATCAAGGGCGGCAGCCAGACCAATGACCAGGTCAGCCGTTTCCTGCGTGCGGTGGAAGGCTCCAAGGATTTCAAGGCCCCTTCCCTGACGAGCATCGCCAAGGACCCGGCCACCGGGGGCAGCAGCTTCGAAATCGCCGCCGAGGTCCAATGCCCGAAGCCCGGCGAGAAGGTGGAGGACAGCCTGTGCGCGCCGCCCTCGAAACAGGCCGCCCAGTCGATCTACAAGTGCCGCGTGAACGGCACTTTCACTGTCCAGGCGACGCCCTGCGAAAAGTGAGGCGCTTCCGGACGCGGGCGCCCGGAAGGTTCACGTCCGTGCCAGCAGGGCGTCGAAGCCCGGGTAGTCGCGCGGGCCGATGGCGCTCTTGCGCGCCACGCCGGTCCACGCCCGCCCGCAGCGAAGCGCATCGATGAAGCCGGCGGGATCGAGGATCCAGTTGCCACCGATGAAGGTGACTCCCCGGGCGAACAGGGGGTCGGGCAGGCAGCCGGCGCCCGGGCCGACGACGGCGATGTTCTTGGCGTTGCCGCAGCAGGCCAGGATCCGGTCCAGGGTGTCGTTCAGCAGCATGGAACTGGTGGCCAGGACCTTGTTGCAACCGGCCAGTTCCGCCGGGTCCAGCGTGACCCGGTAGCCGTCCTTCTCGCCGGCCAGGTCGGCCCGCAACTCGACCACCGTCAGGCGGGCACCGGCCGCCACGACCCGCGGCACCAGGGGCGTGAAGTGGCCCACCATGCCCACGTGATCACCGGCCTCGGGCCGCATCATCCCGACGGAATCCGCGGAGCCGGGCGGCACGTAGCCGGCCTTGTCGAACAGCCGGCGGGTCAGGGCCGCCACGGCGGTGAAGCCGAGCGTCCGCCCGATGCCGGCCGGCTCCAGGAAGCGCCGCGCCACCGCCATCGCATCGGCGCCCACCAGGCCGAGCCGGTCCGGCGATTCGGACAACCGCTGCAGCGTGTCGCCCAGCAGCACGAACCCGAGGCCCAGAGAGCCGTCATCCAATTCCAGCGCGCAGAATTCGCCGTCCTTGCCGGCGACCCGGTCCGCCGGCGGCAGGTGGAGCGCCCGCACGCGCGGCGTCGGCAATCGCCCGGACGCCTGCTCGAAAAACGCGATCAGTTCCTTTCCGACACCCATGTCCGTCCTTCCGCTCCCGGCGCCGCCGATGCTCATGCGCCACCCGACCGACCGTTCTTCCCCGCGGCCCGGTGACCCCAGATCCAGACGTAGTTCACCCCCGAGGCCAGCAGCGTCGCCAGGACGATCCAATAGGCGGCCGGCAGGACAGGGCCCGGCGAGATCATGCCGTTGGCTTCGGCCAGCGTGGCGCCGAGCACCGCGAAGGCCAGGAGGGTATTGAACTTGGATAGCCGCGTCGGCGCCATCTCGACGTGGCCGAACAGGAAATGGTAGGCCAGGGCGCCGAGAACGATCACCACGTCGCGTAGCACCAGTACGCCGGCGAACCAGGCGGGCAGAAGGCATTGCCAGGCCAGGATCACGCTGACCGAGACCATGATCATTTTGTCGGCCACGGGATCCAGGATCGCCCCGATGCGGGAGACCTGATTCAGGCGCCGGGCCAGGAAACCGTCCAGCCAGTCACCAAGGCCCGCCGAGACGAACAGCCAGAAGGCCGCGTCGTAGCGGTGCCGCAACAGGCACAGGATCACCGCGGGCACGAGGAAGACGCGCAGCAGCGTGATCGCGTTGGGCAATGTCAGCAATGCTTCCATGTCGCGGCGCCGATTTTATCCTTCGTCGGCGAAGGATCGCGGGGCGACGATTTTGAAATCAGGCGCCCAATCCGCGGCCCACGCGCGGATCTTGCGGCCCTCGCCGGGGGCGCGCTCCAGGCCGACGGCGGGCACGTGGAAACCACGGGCCAGGATGGCGCCGTGCAGACTGCTGCCGATCCAGCCGGCCGCCCCGGCCACGAGGGCTGCGATTTGCCAGACATCCAGGCTCGCGAACACGCGGCACGGAACGCCGAGGCGGAACCCCAGCCGACCGTAGGGCTCCGGGTCGTCGTGCCAGGGCGCGGCACCCATGCGGACGAATGCGATCGCTTGCGCGCCGATGCGTCGGTGCAGGCCAGCCGCGAGCAGATCCAGCGTCCCATCGTCGCCGAAATCCGCCGAGAACTGCACGGCCAGGTAGCCGGCCGGGAACGCCTGCCGGATCGCCGCAGCTTCGCCGGACGCGGCGGCGGAGCGGATGCGGGTACGAACACCCGGCGACAACGCCATGGCCGCATCGGGTTCCAGCCGGGCGGCCACACCCAGCTTTCGCACCGCGGCCAGGGAGACCGAATCCCGCACACCGACGCAGTCCGCCCCGGACAGCGCGTCCGCCACGTATCGCTGGAACGCCGAATGCCGCCGCCCCAGATCCACGCCGCCCACGCCATGGAAGCCAACCCATCCGCACCAGGGCAATGCCGCCTTGTCCAGGACGTACGGGGCCGGCGACGGCGTGCCGAGGAACCGGGCTGCCCAGGCCGCACGGCCGGCAACGTCGGCATCGAGCCGGGCGACCGTATCGGCGGCCTCGTTCCGCGCGCAGAGCATCACGGCTGCCGTCCAGGCATCGCAATCGAGGATCTCGCCCCCCACATGCAAAAGTTCCGCCGGCGGCCCCTCCCATCCCTCCGCCAGGTCGCGGATCGCCCGCACCCGGTGGCCGCCGCAGGCCCGCAGGTCGCGCGCGGCAAGGCCCGCATACAGGATCTCCCGGCCGGGAAAACGTTCGGCCAGCAAATGGGGAAACAACAGGTCGCCCAGATTGTGCCGGTCGAAGGGACCGAACAGCACCAGTCGCGGATCGACGGTCATCCCCGGTCCGGCGCGAGAGGCGGCATGCCGTGCCGCCGGCGTGCGTCCGTGCAGGCTGCGTCGCCCCGCCCGAGCGCGGCAAAGGGTGCGAACTCGCGGCAGGGGCCGGGGCGGGATGCGTAGATGCCGCACTCCACGCGCTCGCCGACCCGGCCGATCAGGGCGACGCAACGCGGTGGATGGGCTTCCGTGCCGCGCATGCAGGCGGTGGCGGAGGTCAGACGGTCGGCCAGGGCGGCGGGCACCTGGCCTGCCGGCTCGTCGTCCAGTTCCCCGACCGTGAAGACGACGCGAAAAGTCGCGCAGCAGGCGCCGCAGGATTGGCAGGGATTGCCGGGTGGAGGACCGCTCACGGCACCGGGACGGGCCGCCGCGCGACTCCGGCGGCCGGCGGGCGGCGAAACCTCAGAAAAGGTGGTGGCCGATCCACCAGAAGACCGCGGCGACCGTGGCGCTGGCCGGAATCGTGAGAATCCACGCCCAGACGATGCCGCCGGCCACTCCCCAGCGGACCGCCTTGGCGCCCCCGGTGGATCCCACGCCGGCGATGGCGCCGGTGATGGTATGCGTCGTGGATACCGGGATGCCGAGGCTCGTGGCCAGGAAGAGCGTGATCGCCCCGCCGCTGTTGGCGGAGAAGCCCCGTGCCTGGTTGAGTTTGGTGATTCTCTGCCCCATGGTGCGGACGATGCGCCAGCCGCCGAACAGGGTGCCCAGGCCGATCGAAACGTAACAGGAGATGACCACCCAGGCCGGCACGGAATCACCCGCCTTGGAAATGCCCGCGGCGACCAGCAGCATCCAGATGATGCCGATGGTCTTCTGGGCATCGTTGCCGCCATGGCCCAGGCTGTAGGCGGCCGCGGACAGGAGTTGGAGGCGTCGGAAGATCCGGTCGGCACGTCGCGGCGGCGTCCGGTTGCACAGCCACGATACGCCGACCATCAGGAACCCGCCGAGCAGGAAGCCGAACAGCGGCGAAAGGAAAATGAACAACACCGTCTTGCCCACCCCGGACCAGATCAGGGAGCCCGGGCCGCTCTTCGCCAGCGCGGCGCCGACGAGCCCGCCGATCAGCGCATGGGAGGAACTGGACGGAATTCCGTAATACCAGGTGATGATGTTCCAGGTGATCGCGCCGATCAGCGCACCGAACACCACGTAATGATCCACGATGGACGGATCGATGGTGCCCTTGCCGATCGTGGAGGCCACCTTGAGCTGGAACACGAAGAAGGCGATCACGTTGAACACCGCCGCCCAGACCACCGCCTGGTGGGGTTTCAGGACCCGGGTGGACACGACGGTGGCGATGGAGTTCGCCGCGTCGTGGAACCCGTTCATGAAGTCGAAGGCCAGGGCCAGGGCCACCAGCACGACGACCACGCCGAGACTCATCTGCACGCCGTCCATGGCGGGACCTGCCTCAGGAATTCTCGAGGACGATACCCTCGATGATGTTGGCAACGTCCTCGCAGCGGTCCGTGATGGTCTCCAGCAACTCGTAGACGCTCTTCATCTTGATGAGCTCGCGCGTGTCGGCCTCCTCCCGGAAAAGCCGTGTGATGCCGGTGCGCATCACCCGGTCGGCGTCGGATTCGAGCTTGTCTATCTCCTGGCAGGTCTTCAGGATCGCCGGCCCGTTGTCCATGTCGCTCAGCAGGGAAACCGCGGAGCGAACGCGCTCGCAGCAGGAGGCGCAGAGATCGGCCAATTGTCCCGCCTCCGCCGTCAGCCTGCGGATGTCATAGAGGTTCATCGATTCCGCGAAGTCCTGGATCATGTCCAGGATGTCGTCCATGCTGGAGATGAGCTGGTGGATCTCGTCACGGTCCAGCGGCGTGTTGAAAGTGGTGTGGAGCAAGGCCACCGTATCGTGGGTGATCTTGTCCGCGTCCTGCTCGATCTCGTCGATCGCCTGGGCGCGGCGGGCCACGGTGTCGGGCGTTCCAGCCAAGTCGGCCACCAGGCCCGCCAGTTCCTGGCCGCCTTTGCAGATCAGGTCGGCGTGGGCATTGAAAAGGGCGAAAAACTTCCCTTCCTGGGGCATCAGACGTGCAAACATGGGGTGGGACCGGTAAGGAGACGCATAAGTCTACCAGTTCCATGCCGTCCCCCCCTCAACTGGTATCATGCTTCGATTCTGCAGCGACCACGCACCGTAATGAAACGCACTCGCTTTTCCCGGCGCAGCAAGCTGACGCCCGACGTGGACGAGCTGCTCCGCCTGGCGCATGGCTATGCCCTGTCCGCAACGCGCATCGAGGATGCATTCTGGGAGGCACGTCTGACGGACCGGGTGGGCCGCCTCCTGGAGGACGGGGACGAAGAGGTCTTCAACGCCGTGCTCGACCGGCTTTACAGCGACAATGGCCGGGCGTACGACCAGTTGGCCGACGTGATCGAATCCTGCGCGGAGAGCCGCACCGGGGACCACGACCTGTTGCTCTTCGTCGCGCCGGTCCTCGCCTGGTCCCGTTACGGCATCCCCTCGGGGCCCGTTTCCAAGGAAGTCCTCGCCAATGCACGGGTTCAGCTTCAGGGCCACGTCTTCGCCAAGGGCGTCAAGGTGGGCCTGGCCGATTTCGTGTTCAGCCCGGACCAGTTGCCGCAGGGCTTCTGCGAAACGGCGGGGCTACGGGAAAGGCTGGCCAAGGCGGCCCTGCACGGTCGGGACCTGGCGGTGGACACCGCGCAGCTTCCGGAAACCCAAAGCTTCCTTTCCGACACGCGCTTCCTGATCGGCCTCGCCGCGGCTCCCTCGCGCGGCGCCCTGTTCCGCTGGCAGGAAGACGACGGAAACCGCGACGACGCGGCCCGCCAATGGCACGCCCAGGGTGGCGAGGCCCTTCGTCCCCTGTTTCCCGCCTGCGCCTTCGACGTGCTGTTGCCCCAGCCCTACCACGCCGGTTGCCGCGACGCGGACCGGCAGGCCCGGCCGTACTCGTTGCGCGCGGCCTGTGCCTTCCTCGGCACGGCCCTCAACGTGCAGGCCGCGGACTTGCAGGCCGTCGTCGCCCCCTTCCACGAGCGACGGCTCGAGGAATTCCGCATCGGCTTCCTGCGCAAAGGCCTGCCCGACGTGGTCCATGGGGTCGTGTGGCCCCTGCTGGACAGCGAGGACGAGACCGCCGACGTCGGAGGGCAGATCGAGGCGCTCCTCAAGGAATTGGGGGTCGGCGAGGTGCTGGTGCTCGACCAGCGTTTCCCACTCGAATGGTGCGACGATTGCGGTGCGCCCCTCTATCCGAACCCGGACGGGGAGCCGGTGCACGCCGAGATGCCCGAGGAACAGGCGGAGTCCGCCCCCAGGCACCTGCATTGAGGCCCGTTGCGGCCCGGTCACGCGGGCCGATAAGGCGTCGGATCGACCGCGGGCGCCCTGCCCGTGACGAGATCGGCGAGCAGTTTTCCTGATCCGCAGGCCATGGTCCATCCCAGGGTCCCGTGCCCCGTGTTGAGGTACAGCCCGGGAATCCGGGTCGGGCCGACGAGGGGGACGTTCCCGGGGGTCGACGGGCGCAGCCCCGCCCACGGTTCCGCCGCATCGCGCCGTCCGGCGCGGGGAAACCAGTCGAATACCCGGTCGAGGATGGCCGCGCAGCGGGTCCGGTTGATGGTCGTGTCGTAGCCGGCGAATTCCGCGGTTCCCGCCACCCGCAATCGGTCCCCGAGCCGCGAGAACACGATCTTGCATCCGTCGTCGGTCAGGCTGACCCTCGGCGCAATACCGTCGTCCGGCACGGGAATCGTCACCGAATACCCCTTGGCCGGATAGACGGGCACCGATACGCCCAATGGACGCACGATCAAGGGCGTGTAACTGCCGGCGCAGACCACCACCGCATCGGCGCGCAGGGTTTCGCCGTCGAGCCGGACGCCGACGCATCGTCCCCCTTCGGCGACCAGCCGGGACACCGGCCGCGAGAATCGGAATCGAACACCCTTGCCGCGGCAGTGCATCGCCAATTCGCGGGTGAAGAGGTGGGCGTCGCCGGATTCGTCCGCCGGCGTGTAGGTGCCGCCTGCGAGCGGCAGGCGGGCCCCCGCCAGCGCAGGTTCGACGGCCACGCATTCGGCCGCCGTCCTGACGATCCGCTCGCATCCGAACTGGCGCATCAGCGCTGCCTGGTTCGCCGCGTGGTCGAACTCCGCCGCGTCGGAATAGATGTGCAGGATTCCCTGTTCACGGTGCTGATAGGCAAGACCCAGGTCCGTGCGCAGGAACTTCAGCCGGGCGCGGCTGTCCAGAGCCAGGGCCAGGATGGCGATCGTGTTGGCGCGGGCGCGGCCGGCCGTGCATTGCGCCAGGAAACGGATCCCCCAAGCCCATTGCGCGGGATCGGCGCGCAACCGCCACAGGAGCGGTGAGTCTTCCCGGCCCAGCCAGCGCAGGATGCGCAGCGGTGCGGAGGGATTCGCCCACGGCTCGGCATGGCTGACGGAAATCTGACCGCCGTTGGCGAAGCTGGTTTCCATGGCCGGCGCTTCCTGGCGGTCGATGACCGTGACTTCATGGCCGGCCTCGGCGAGGTACCAGGCGGAGGCGACGCCAACGACGCCGGAACCGAGGACGATGACACGCATGGCGCAAAAAAGATGCAGGAAAACAAGAAAAATGGCCCGATTATAGGCAGCCGACCCAACCAGGAGATTGCATGGCGAAGATCAGCAAGACCGACGCGGAGTGGCTGCAACAGCTCACGGCACTGCAATACGACGTGACCCGCCGCAAAGGCACCGAAAGGGCATTCACGGGTGAGTACTGGGATTGCCACGACCCCGGGGCCTATGACTGCGTCTGCTGCGGCGCGCCCTTGTTCGATGCGCAGCAGAAATTCGATTCGGGTTGCGGCTGGCCCAGTTTCACGGCCCCCGTCGCCGCTGCCGGAATCGAGGAGCATGAGGATCGCAGCTTCGGGATGGTCCGCACCGAGGTCGTCTGCGCCAGTTGCGGCGCCCACCTCGGGCACGTGTTTCCCGACGGACCGGGACCCAACGGATTGCGTTACTGCATCAATTCCGCATCGCTCAAATTGCATCGCCGCTGACCCGATATAATCTCTCGCCATGAAGTTGCTTTTCGACCTCTTCCCGGTCATCCTGTTCTTCGCCACCTACAGGATCGCCCAGAGCTATCCCGACGGCGCCACCACCCACGCCACGGAACTGCTCGGCCACTTCGGCGCCGGCGGCTACGTGAGCATCGACCAGGCGCCGATACTGCTCGCCACGGTCGCCGTGATCGCCGGCACGCTCATCCAGGTCGCCTGGGTCTGGTTCCACCATGGAAAGGTGGACAAGATGCTTTGGGTCAGCCTCGTGCTCGTGACCGTATTCGGCGGGATGACCCTGGCGTTTCGCGACGACACGTTCATCAAGTGGAAGCCCACGGTTCTGTACTGGGTGTTCGCGCTGTCCCTCTTCTTTTCGGCCAAGCTGGCGGGCAAGAACCTCGTGAAGGCCATGCTCGGAACCCAGCTGTCCTTGCCGGAACCGGTCTGGGGCAAACTCAGTTTCTGGTGGGTCCTGTTCTTCCTGTTCATGGGGGCCGCCAACCTGTTCGTGGCGCTTTCCTTCTCCAACGACGTCTGGGTGAATTTCAAGCTGTTCGGGGGCACCGGCCTGATGCTGGTCTTCATGCTGGCGCAGGGTTATTTCCTGCTGAAATACATCGAACCGGAACCCCAGTCCGGACGCCAGGACGAGGCGAAATGATCTACGCCATCGTCGGCGAGGACGTGGCCGGCAGCCTGGAAAACCGCCTCGCGGCCCGGCCGGCCCATCTGGAACGCCTGAACGCCCTGCGCGACGCCGGGAGACTCGTCATGGCGGGTCCCTTTCCCGCCATCGACAGCCCGGACCCGGGGCCCGCCGGATTTTCCGGCAGCCTGATCCTCGCCGAGTTCCCCTCCCTCGCGGACGCCGAAGCCTGGGCGGCGACGGACCCCTACGTGACGGCGGGCGTCTACGCCCGCGTGACCGTCCGCCCGTTCAAGCGCGTCCTTCCGTGAACCGGGTCGAGGCCATCCGGCAGGGACTGGCATCCCTGAATCCGTTGCGGCTCGATGTTATTGACGAGAGCCACCTGCACGCCGGGCACGCTGGCGCCCGGGAAGGCGGAGGCCATTTCCGGGTCACGATCGTCGCCGAGGGGTTCCGCGGCCAGCCGACGATGCGTCGCCACCGCATGGTGTATGATGCCCTCCGCCCGCTGATGGAGCGCGACATTCATGCCTTGAGCATTGTTGCCAGGGCCCCCGACGAAACCTGAAATATCCCCTCAAGCAAGGACCCACGATGACTCGTATCGCGAACTTCCGCCTACTTCCCTTGGCGATGGCCCTGACTGCCGCGCTGGCAACCGCCCCCGTCCTGGCCAAGGAACCGGCGAAGGCCGAGGCGAAGCAGGAAACGAAGGCCGAAGGCACCCCCGGAACGATCGCCACCGTGAATGGCAAGGCGATTTCGAAGCGCCTGGCCGATGCCATCGCCGCCAACCAGGCTGCCCAGGGCCGGCCGGATTCCGACGAGCTGCGGGCGCAGATCCGGGAAGAACTCGTCCAGCGCGAGATCATCGCCCAGAAGGCCGCCGCCGCCGGCCTGGAAAAGAACCCGGCCATCCAGGCGCAGATGGAACTGGCGCGGCAAAGCGTGCTCGTCAATGCCTATGTGTCCGAATTCGTGCGCACCCATCAGCCGACCGAGGAACAGTTGAAGGCTGAATACGACAAGGTCAAGTCCCAGCGGGGCGACCGCGAGTACAAGGCGCGGCACGTGCTCGTGCAGACGGAGGACGAAGCCAAGGCCATCATCGAGAAGTTGCGCAAGGGCGACAAGTTCGAGGACCTGGCAAAGGCGTCCATGGATCCCGGTTCCAAGGATCGCGGTGGAGATCTGGGCTGGTCGGAACCGGCCAACTACGTGAAGCCGTTCTCCGACGCCCTCAAGGGTCTGGCCAAGGGAAAGTACACCGAGACCCCGGTGAAGACCGATTTCGGCTGGCACGTGATCCTGCTCGAGGATTCCCGGGAGCTGAAGATGCCGCCGATGGACGAAGTGAAGCCGCAGATCGCCCAGATGCTGGTGCAGCAGCAGATCGCGAAACACATGCAGGAACTGCGGGGCCAGGCCAAGATCAAGTAAGCGGCATCCTCCCGCACCGGACGGGGGCCTCGGCCCCCGTTTGCGTTTGCGGAACCGGCGGAAGGTCCTCGCCGGCCGGGCCGCCGATCGTCACGCCGCCTTTTCTTTCCGCCACTCCCGGACTATCGTGACAGACCTGTGCGGCATCGCCGGAGAACGGTCGTGATCAAGGCCCTGCGGGACTGGTGGCGCAACCGTGCCGCCACGAAGGTGGACATCGACGAGGCGCTGTGGGCGCAGGCGGAAGCGGGGCTGCCCTTTCTGGCCCGCCTCGACACGCCGGAAAAGACACGCCTGCGCGAGATGGCGCACCGCTTCATCGCCACCAAGGAATGGACCGGCGCCCAGGGGCTCGCCCTGACCGCGGAGATGCAGGTGTCCATCGCCCTGCAGGCCTGTCTGCCGGTCCTCAACCTGGGCCTCGAGGCTTATGATGGATGGGTTGGTATCGTCGTCTATCCGGGCGATTTCGTGATCCCGCGCCAGACGATGGATCAGGACGGCGTGATCCACGAATACGACGACGTGGTCCTCGGCGAGGCATGGGACGGCGGCCCCGTGATCCTGTCGTGGTTCGACGATCCCGAGGATGCCTGGGGAGTGAATGTGGTCATCCACGAATTCGCCCACAAGCTGGACATGCGCAACGGCGTGGCCGACGGCTTTCCGCCCTTGCATGCCGGCATGAGCCGTGAGGCCTGGCGTGCCGCCTTCGCATCGGCGTTCGCCGACTTCGGGCGCCGGGTCGACTCCGGCGAAGAGACAGAACTCGATCCCTATGCGGCGGAATCGCCCGGGGAGTTCTTCGCCGTGACGAGCGAGGCCTTCTTCGAGGCCCCGGACCTCCTGCGCGCCGAGTATGCGGCGGTGTATGCCCAGCTGGCATTGTTCTACCGGCAGGATCCCGCCGCCGCATGACCGGTTCCGCGACCCGGGCCATGCGGTCCCGGCGCAGGCGCGACGGGGAACGCGCGCCCATGCTTCGGTATCCCGGCAAGGCGACCGCCAGCGGCTCGGCGATGTCCGCGCCTGGCCCCATGGGCCCACGCCGGTATATGCTGAGGTCTCCCGCAAACCTCTGCCGGCACCCATGAAATCGCTTGCCCTGCTCGCCGCCCTGCTCCTGGCCGGATGCGCCCAGATGCCCGACGACCACCGCCCGGGTCACGTGGAACGCGCCGCGGGCATCGCCACCGCGGCGGTGCCGCCTCCCCAGCCCATGACGGAGGAGGACGTCGTGACGCTGGCGCGCGCCGGCGCGCCGCCGGAGGCCATCGTTGCGCGGCTGCAGGAGGCGCGCACGGTGCTGCGCCTCACGGCGACGCAGGTCGTGGCCCTGCACGGCCGCGGCGTCCCGGTCACCGTCCTGGACCATATGCTCGCGATGGAACGCGCCGCGGATGCGGCCCGTCTGGCCGGCGAAGGCGCGTCGCGGGACGCCCGCTGCGCCGAGGAATTGCGGCGCCTGGACCAGCAATGGTGGTTACGGTGCCAGATGTCCTATCCGCCGTTTCCCCACTTCCCGTCCCGCCGCTGGCCGTGAGGCGCCCCGCGGTCGCGGCGCCGGCCCGAGGGATCAGCGCGCCGCCGGGAGGATGCCGGCCGGCATCGCCGGATTGCGCAGGAAAGCTTCGAAGGTCTCGAGCGGCATCGGGCGCGCGAAGAAATACCCCTGCTGGAGATTGCACCCATGTTCCCGCAGGAACTCTGCCTGGGCCAGCGTCTCCACACCCTCGGCCACCACCCGGAGCCCGAACAGCCGGCCGAGTCCGATGACCGCCGACACCAGGGCCTCGTCCAGTCCACCCTTGATGGCGTCCTGGACGAAGGAACGGTCGATCTTCAGTTCGTCGACCGGAAACCGCTTCAGGTAGGCAAGGGACGAATACCCCGTGCCGAAGTCGTCCAGCGACAGGCCGAACCCTCGCCCGCGCAGGTTCTTCAGGCGTCCGATCGTGTGCTCGACGTCCCGCATGAGCAGGGATTCGGTCACCTCGAGCGTCAGTTGCTCGGCGCCTATCCCGGCGCCGCGCACGATCTTGTCCAGGTCCTCGACCAGCCCGTCCTGCATGAAGCTCATGCTGGAGAGATTCACCGACACGGGAATCCTCGGCAGGCCGGCATCGGACCACCGCCGGAGCTGGGCGCAGGCCGTGCGCACGACCCATTCGCCGATCGACAGGACGAGTCCCGATTCCTCCGCCAGGGGTATGAACTGCCCGGGCGGCACGAGCCCGCGCTCCGGATGCTGCCACCGGATCAGGGCCTCCGCGCCCACCACGCGCCCCAGCGCGACATCGACCTGGGGCTGGAAATAAAGCCGCAATTCACCCGACGCCAACGCCTTGCGGAGGTCCGCCTCCGTCTCCAGCTTGGAACTCGCCGCCTGGTTCATCCCGTCGTCGAAGAAGCGGAAGCCTCCGCGCCCGGCGCTCTTCGCGACATACATCGCCTGCTCCGCATGGCGCGCCAGGGTGTCGATGCCGTCGCCATCGCGCGGGAACAGGGCGATGCCGATGCTTGCCGTGAGCACCACCTGGCGCCCGCCGATCGGCACCGGCGCCGAGATCGCCTCGAGCAGCCGCTCCGCCACCACCATCGCATCGTCGGGCCCGCGGATGTCGAGGAGCAGGATCGTGAACGCGTCGCCGCCGATGCGCGCGACCATCTGGGACGATGGCACGGTCCGGCTCATGGTGGCCAGGTCCGCAGCCCGCACGCAGGTGACCACGCGGTTGGCGATGGTCTGCAGCACCTCGTCGCCGGCGGGATCGCCGTATGCGTCATTGACGCTCTTGAAGCGGTCCAGATCCACGTGCAGCACCGCGCACGGCGCGCTCAACCGACGGGCCCGTTCCAGGGCCGACACCGCCATCTCGGACATGAAGAGCCGGTTGGGCAGGCCGGTCATCGCGTCGTGGAAGACCAGATGCTTGATGCGGCCCTCCGCCTCCACCCGCTCCGTCACGTCCTGCATGATCCCCTCGAGGCGGACGACCCGGCCGGATGAATCCCGGATGGCGGCGGCCTGTTCGAACACCGAGCGGACCGCCCCGTCCCGGCGCAGGATGTTGAAGGTCAGCTGGTAGGAGTCGCCATTCGTCCTGGCCGCGGAACGGGCCACCCGCACGCGTTCCCTGTCGTGGGATGCGACGGCCATGGTGAAGGACTCCGAGGTCGTCCAGCCGTCGGAGAAGCTCACCACGTCGAGCATGCGCTGCATCTCCTCCGAACAGGTGATGCGCCCGTCGGCCATCGACCACTCCCAGCTTCCCATGTTGGCGAGCCTCTGCGCCCTGGCCAGGCTCTCCTCGCTGCGCTTCACCCCTTCGATCGCCCGGTTCGCGCGCATGCAGTAGCGCACCCGATGCGGCAGCAGCGCCCAGTTGATCGGCTTGGTGATGAAATCCGTCGCCCCCGACTGGTAGGCCCGATCGATGGATTCGGGGTCGTTCAGGCCCGTCATCATCAGCACCGGCACCCAGGCGCCTTCGGCGTGGCCGCGAATCCGGGTGCACACCTCGTAACCGTCGAGGCCCGGCATCATGACGTCGAGCAGCACCAAGTCGAAGAGCTGCCCGTCGAACATGCGCAGCGCCTGCCCTCCGTCGCCGGCTTCCGCGACCTCGAAACCCGCCTGGCGCAGGGTTTCCCCCGCCATCATGCGCAGGACCGGATCGTCGTCCACCAGCAGGACGGCGCCGCCGTTCGCCGTGCCGTTCATGTGGTCTGGACTCCCGATGCTGCCGGCGTCCCGCGATAGGCGGCGACGGCAGCCTGCACGCGGGCAAACGCCTCATCCAGGCGCGGGTGGAGATCCGGCGGCGCCGGTTCGCCCGCGCGCAGGGCCGCTTCCGTCCGCCGCGCCAGTTCGGACAAGGCCATGGCGCCGACCGAGGCGCTCGACGACTTGAGGGTATGCACCGATCGCAGCAGCGTCTCCGCCTCTCCCGTCCGTTGCGACACACCGATGGTTTCGAGCAGTTCCGTGGCGTTGCCGAGATAGAGGTCCAACAGCTTCCTGCCGAAATCCGAGCCCGGGCCGGCGCCCGGAATCTCCTCGATGACGGCAGGATCGAAGACGAGGCCGGAGGCGCCCGCCGGCGCCTTGGCCGGTTCCGCTGCCGGGGGCAACCCGGCGGCACCCCAGAGATTGCGCGCCAGGGCCTCGCCCAACCGGGCCCGGGTGATCGGTTTGGTGAGGTAGTCGTTCATGCCGGCCGCAATGCAGGCATCCCGGTCGCCGGAGAGCGCGTTGGCGGTCAGCGCCACCACCGGGACGGGTGCCCGCCCCTTTTCGCCCTCCCAGGCCCTGATCCGCCGGGTCGCCTCGTACCCGTCCATGACCGGCATCTGGCAATCCATCAGGATCAGGTCGAATTCTCCCTCCAGGGCCAGGGTGACTCCGGCCACACCGTTTCCGGCCACTTCCACCCGGCAGCCGATATCCGACAACAATTCGATGGCGATTTCCCGGTTGACCTCGTTGTCCTCGACCAACAGTATCCGGGCACCGGCGACCCTGACGGGTTCCGACGGACCCGGCCCGCTCTCGGGACCGCGCACGAGGCGGTTCAGGACGCGCATCAGTTCCGAACGGGTGACCGGCTTGAACAGGGTCGCGTCCGCCGCCATGGCGGATTCGCGCGCATCGCGGCCGAGAACGGCAATCCGAACCACCCGGGGTCGCTTTCCGCCCTTCGCCTGCACCGCCTGCACCAACCGTTCGCGGTCGCCCGCGGACAGCGCGTCGTCGAGCCACAGGAATTCCGGCACGGCATCCATGGCCGCCATCGCCTCGTCCGCACCGGCCGCGGACACCACGCTCCCGCCGGCCGCGGCCAGTTCCGCGGTCAGCACCTCGCGCACCGCCGCGTGCGGCACCACCACGGCCATCGGCGTTCCGTCCACCGCCGGCACCGGGGCCGCCGATTCCGGTCCCGCGCAATGCTCGAAGGGCACCTCGAACCAGAACGTGGAACCGCGACCCACGGTGCTCTCGAAATCCACCGTGCCCCCCATCCGGTCGGCCAGCTGCCGGACGATGGCGAGCCCCAGCCCCGTCCCCCCATAGCGCCGGGTGGTCGAATTGTCGGCCTGGGTAAACGGTGAGAACAGCCTTTCCCGCGCCTCGGGCGGCACGCCGACGCCGGTATCCGAAACCTCGTAGCGCAGGCTGATCGCCCGCCGCTCGCCGGTGGCCGGGTCTTCGGTGCAGCCGCACTGCACGGACAGCACGATTTCGCCTCGCTCGGTGAACTTCACGGCATTGCTGACCAGATTGCTGACGATCTGCTTGACCCGGTGCGAATCCCCTTCCACGGTCGGCGGGATGCAGCCATCCACCCGGCACACCAGCTCCAGCCCTTTCGAGAAGGCCTGCTCGGCGAACTGGATCACGGCCTCTTCCGCCACCTGACGCGGGTCGAAGGGCGTGCGCTCAAGTTCCAGCTTCCCGGCTTCGATCTTCGACAGGTCGAGGATGTCGTTGATCAGGTGCAGCAGGGCGTGGGCGGAGACCTTCAGGGTGTCGACGAACCGCCGCTGTTTCTCGGACAGGGGAGTCTCCAGGAGCAGGTCCGCCATGCCGACCACGCCGTTCATCGGGGTGCGGATCTCGTGGCTCATGTTGGCAAGGAACTGGGACTTGGCGACGTTGGCCGCCTCGGCCTGCTCCTTGGCCAGGCGCAATTCGGCGGTACGCGTCTCGACCTGCTGCTCCAGATGGTCCCGGTATTCGCGCAGTTCCGCGTCGCGGGCCTGCACCTGCGCCATCATGTCGTTGAAACCCGACAGGAGCGTGCCGATCTCGTCACTCTGCCCGGCGGCGACGCGGCGCGAGTAATCCCGGTCCTCGCCCACCTGCCGAGCCAGGGCGGCCAGTTCCAGGATCGGGCCGGAAATGGATTCCTGCAGCCGCACGGCAAACACGAAGGCGATGAAGAAGGCGACACCGGTGCCCAGGCCCGCGATCGCGAGATCGACGAGGGCATCCCGCCACATGGGCATCAGGTCCGCCTCCAGGGCGACGGTCCCGACCACCTCCCCGTCCTGGCGCACCGGGTACTCCAGCCGCAGCCAGGTGTCCCAGAAACCGCCTTCGACCGATTTCGCGTCGTCCCCCGGACGACGCACCGGAATGCGCGGACCGGCATGGGGATGATTGGCGAAGAAATTGCCATCCGCCAGCACGATGGTGGCCGCGACGATCTCGCTGCGTCCCTGCAGCGCCGACAGGGTGAACTCCGCCGCGCGGGGGTCCCGGAACACGATCGCCGAGGTGCTGTTGGCCGCCACGACCTGGGCCAATGCCGTCAATTGGGAGAGCGTGGCATCCCGGTTGCGGCGTATCTCCTGCGCCGTGAATACCGAGAGCGCCAGGAAAAGACCGGTGCCCGTCGCGATGGCGATGATCGCCATGAGCTTTCTCCGCAGGGGCAGGTTCCGGAAGGTCATCTCAGCGCGGCCGGGTGTCGGCGAGGTTGCGGGCGAGTTTGAGCAGCTGGGAGCCGGCCTTCAGTTGGGCCTGGTCCAGCGCCGCGCGGTTGATTTCGAACTGCAGCCGGTCGTCCCCGACCACGATGCCGATGGCGCCCCCGGCATCGATGAACCCGTCCACCGCGCTGACCGTCAGCACCGGCTGGCCGGCGAGGGCACGCAAGATGGGTACGAGGCGGCGTTCCTCCGAATCCGCGATGAAGACGACATGGCAGCCGCGGGCATCGTCGACCGTCAGGTCGCGGCGCAGCCGCACGGGATGGCCCTGCACCTGCCGCGTTTCGATGGACTGGAGCGCGGTGCCGAGGGAATCGCGGCCGATCACGCAGACGGTCAGCGGGGCCTCCTTCGATCCGAAGGCCCGGTCGGGCCACTCCACGTAACGGGCGAAATTGAGCAGGAAGGCCACCTTGGCCTGGGCTTCCGAAAGCTGCGCGAACGCAGCCCCCGGAGCGCCCAGCGCCCCGAGCAATACCAGCGCCGCCAGGCGCCGGATGAACGGTGTCAGAACTGCCACTTGGCCTTCACGTA
>DAOLKI010000006.1:0-17896 GCA_035331665.1 Rhodocyclaceae bacterium | reverse complement strand
CAGCTCACCAAACACCCACACCTATCGGCTGTTCAGTTGTTAAAGAACGTTGCCGGTCACCGATCAAACGATCAGCGATCAGCAGAGAGGCCGAATCATACGGTGTTTTTCCGGACGTGTAAACACCCCCGTCAAAATCCCGACTGGCCCGTCCGGTCCCTTGGCGCGCATCAAGGCCGCCGTCGGGTCACTGCTGCTACGCTAACGCATGGGCCCGAAAAACAAGCAGATCACTGGCAATATCTGGCAGGTGGGGGGGAGCGGATTGACGGCCCCGGACGACGCAGCCGCCTATCTCATCGCTTTCCGCGGCGCCGCAGCGCTGGTGGATGCCGGTTGCGGTAACGCCATTGATATGTTGCTGGCCAACATTGAATCGACCGGAACCCCGCTCGACCAAGTAGGACTTCTACTATTGACCCACTGCCATTATGACCATTCCGGAGGTGCCGCCGAGATTCGCCGACGCCTCGGCTGCAGGACGGCAGCCCACGCCCTAGACGCGGAATGGATCGAATCGGGGGACGACCAAATCACTGCGGCAGGTTGGTACGGCCAACCGATGGACCCTTGTCCGGTGGACGTCCGTCTCGCCGGAGGGGAGCGGCTGATCATAGGGGACGGATGCGTAGAGGTGATCGCGATTCCCGGACACTCGCCGGGATCCGTCGCCTATCGGGTCGATTCCGCCGGCAAGGATGTCCTGTTCGCCCAGGACGTCCACGGGCCGCTTCACCCCGACCTGCGGTCGAACCGCACCGATTATCAGGCCTCCCTGCGCCGGCTGCTGAATCTGCGTGCCGATATCCTTTGCGAGGGTCACTATGGCGTATTCACCGGCAAGGAGGCGGTGGCGGCTTTCGTGCGGAGTTTTCTTGCATCATGAAGAAGGCCGCGACCACCCACTGTCCCTGCGGGCGCGGTGTGCGTTATGAAGAATGCTGTGCACGGTGGCACCGGGGGGAGCCTGCTCCCGACGCCGAATCGCTGATGCGTGCCCGATATACCGCCTATGCCATGAACGTCGGCACCTACATCCTCGATACGTGGCACCCGAGCACTCGTCCGTCGGATCCGTATCCCGGACCCCAACCCCATCCGAGGTGGATAGAGCTTCGGGTACTGAGTGCGTCGGAGACGGGCGACGAGGGCACCGTCGAATTCGTCGCCCGCTTCCGCGTCGCGGGCCGGGCCCATAAACTGCAGGAAACGAGCCGATTCAGGCGCGAGCAGGGGCGTTGGTATTACCTGGACGGAGACATCCGATGAAGGCGACCGGTCACCATCCGGCATGCCCGACGGCCGCCGAACCCATTGTGAATGGACAGAAACGATGAACTCATTGCGCGCAAGGTTTCGGGCTGCGATTGTAGCTCTGTCGGAAGGGCTGATCGAACGCGACCTTCCGGTCCGTCTTGGGTTGTTGGCCGCGTTGGCCGGGGAGCATCTGCTCCTGGTTGGCCCCCCGGGCACCGCGAAGAGCGAACTGGCTCGCCGCCTGCACATGGCCTTCCCGGATGCTGGCTATTTCGAACGGCTCCTAACCCGTTTCTCGGTTCCGGAGGAATTGTTCGGCCCTCTGTCCATCGTCGCCCTGGAGAGCGACAGGTACGAACGGCAGACCGAAGGTTATCTGCCCTCGGCCTCGATCGCCTTCATCGACGAAGTGTTCAAGGCCAACAGCGCCATCCTCAATGCCCTGCTGACGCTGCTCAACGAGCGGGAGTTCGACAACGGGAACCGCAGGGTGTCGTGCCCGCTTATCAGCGTCGTGGGGGCCACCAACGAAGTTCCCGAGGATGATCTGCTGGCCGCATTTTATGACCGGTTCCTGCTGCGCGTCCGGATCGAGCCAGTCGCGCGGGAATCCTTCGCAGGCCTGGTGCGCGGCCTCGACCGGAAGCCGAACGCACTGCACGAGGAAATGCGCCTGCATGACCATCAATTGAAAGAGATTGCGGAAGGCTCACGCGCGGTTGCAATTCCCGACGAAGTGATGGCGTTGCTGGTCGCACTACGGGATTTCCTTGACGCCGAGGGCATCTACGTTTCCGATCGCCGCTGGCGGAAGATCGCCGGGTTGCTGCGAGTTGCCGCTTTCACGGATGGCCGCTTGGAGGTCAGCGCCTGGGATTGCTGGTTGCTGCGTTTCTGTGCCGTCGAGCATCCCGACCAGCGAGAGAAGGTCGGTGAGTGGTATGAACGGCGTCTCGGCGTGTTCGAGGCATTGGATCCCGAGCGATTGCGCCGCGTAGCCGATGGCTTCGAGGCCCAGTTGGACCTCGAAGCCAATGCCTCGGAACTCAACTACGACGCGGACGGCCGCCTTTCCATGATGTCCGACCTGAAGGACAACAAGCAGGGCGAGGCGGCCTTGCGCCTGCCCACCTTTGCCAAACGGCGGCGTTACGGACCCCGGCACATTGCGGCCCGGGTAAAGCAGATCGAGGGCATCGTCAGAGAAACGGAGCTCTATCTGGACCGGCTCGATGCGCGGGTGGGCGAACTCCAGACCATGGTTGCAGATCATTTGTGGATCGAGCCCGGATTCGGCGCCCGAGCCGCGGCGACACTGGCCGAAACGCGCGCCGTGGTGGAGTCCGTGCGACGGCGCCTTCTCTCGGCGGCAGCCGGATTCCAATCGCTTCCGCGCATGGAGGGGGCGGGATCGACCGACGAAAGCGAGCCGGAACCCGTCGGCTTCGCGTGACAAAGATGCCTCCCTTCGATCCGGCGGCCCTCGAGGACGCATTGGCGCCCATGGACCGCCTGCCACGGTCGGCGTGGTTGCAGGCCCTCGTCAACTCGCGCAGCGACCTGTTGCCGCGTTTGCACGATCTGGCGTGTCTGCGCGACCGTCTTCTCGAGGGAACCACACCGCCCGGCCACGCGACAGATTGGCCCCTCCCGCCTGCCACGGCGCCGTTCCTGCGCGAAATCGACCGCCTAGGGCTTCCGGCCATGACCCGGAACAACGAGGACGTGGCGGACCAGGTGGTGCAGATCTGGCTGTGGCATGCAGACCGCATAGTGGATTACCTGGAGCGCGACGAGGAGGTCGTGGCATGCGAACGCGCGGCATCACTGTTTGCGGCCGAATGGCAGGAACTGGCCGCAGACATCGAGGCGCTCCTGGCGGTGTTCGACACCTTGGGCGACTGCCTCAAGTCCACGCAATGCGCCCTGACCCGGGGTCTTTTGCGCAGCGAGGGCTGGCAGGAACTGGTACGAATCAGCCTGCTCATGCATAGATTGCCGGATTTGCGTACCGTGATCCGCCGCCTGGGCCGCGCCGTCGAGACGGACGAGATTGACGAGTCACGGCCTCCGGAAGTGAGCGTGATGCAACGCGTGCGCACCCGCTCACAGGCCTGGAGGGAGGTCCACGTGCCTTCGCTGGTGGCCGAGACCCGTGGTGTGATGCGTGGCGGCAGCATTGCCAGAATGCTCCCCAGTGAATCGGTGCTAATGCGGCATCCGCGCCTCCGCCTCACATGGTTCGCCCGCATGGTGGAACAGTCCCTTCTGGTCTACGAAGACGAGGATCGGTTGCGCGAACCCGTGTGGGTCGAGTCGGATTCCTGGCAACCGAGCCCGGACCCGAAACCGCAGCGCAAACTGGAGACCGGGCCGATGATCCTCTGCGTGGACACCTCGGGATCCATGCAGGGCGGAGCCGAAAACGTGGCCAAGGGCGTCGTCCTGGAGGCGATGAAGACGGCGTCCGCCCAGAGACGCCGCTGTTACCTTTTCGCATTTGGCGGCCCGGAAGAAATCGTCGAGCGGGAACTGCCGGTGGATGCCAACGGTGTCGGAGCCATGATCGCCTTCCTGAGCCAGGGATTCCGGGCTGGCACGGACATCGAACAGCCGCTTGAACGGGCCTCTCCCGCCTGCACGAGGCCGAATGGCGCTTCGCCGACCTGTTGCTTGCCAGCGACGGCGAATTCGGCGCAACGCCGGAGATGGCGGCGAGGGTCCGGGATGCGAAAGCGGAGCTGGGACTTCGCGTCCAGGGCGTGTTGATCGGCGACCGCGAAACCATAGGCATTCGGGAACTCTGCGACGACGTCTTCTGGGTGCGCGACTGGCGAAAATTCGGCGGCAGCGGCGCCGAATCGCCGGTGCCCCACAAGGGCTTGACCGCCGCCCTCTTCCCCGGCGCGCTCCGCTGAGTTCCCGTCAAACTACGATCTCGGGGAGAACTCGAGCACCTCCTCGACACGGCGCGAAGGTCATCCGGGGGGGACGTCCCGCGGCGAGCGCCGCCCGATGGTTTCACCAATTACGGAGTCGGCCACGGGGGGATGCCGGATCGCCCTCCTAGTCCATTGCGGAGCGGAATTCCAGAATCCGCTGGCGACCCCGACGCATTTCGACCCGGCCGGGGCACGAACTCCGGGCAAAGGGGTAAGATCAAAGACTGAATGAATGCAAACAAAGCCGCTCCCAGAAACCGAGACGGAAATCTGCTGAAGATGTCCCCGAAATGACGGGCAATCCCGGAAACGGCAATACCACCCCTGGAGACGTTGCGAAGCGGACGCTGACGCGCCTCGCGCGCGAACGTCTGACCCCCACCGCCCACAACTATTGCGTCACCTACCGCGTCCTGCGCAACGACCGGGAGATCTGGACGTCTTACTGCCGCTACGTGATGCAGGTCGCCGAGGCTCTGCAACATCTCCTGGCTGCATGGTCCGGGCAGGAATCCCAGGTCGAATCGGAAACGGCCCGGCTGGCAAGGGAATTGGACCAGGTCATTGCGCGGGCGACGAGCGACGCGGACCTCGGCCAGGTCCGGGCGCGGGCCGAGGTCCTGGGCGAGCGCATGCGGGAGCACCTTGAGAACAGCGCCGACCTGCAGGCGGAATTGCTGGCGGTGGTCCAACTGCTGATGGAGAACGTCGGCGCACTCGCCGACGGGGACGGTTGGCTGAAGGGCCAGGTGCGGCTTCTGGAGGAAATGTTTTCAGGCCGGATCACGGCGCCCGAACTCAACCGCAGCCGGAAGATTCTGCGCGCCGTCGGTGAACGCCAGGCCGAAATCCGCACGACCCTGTCGACGGCCCAGCAGGAACTGAAGGACATGCTGGCCGAATTGATCCGGCATGCCGGTACCCTCGTGACCCACACGGCGGGATTCGAGGCCCGGGTCACCGAGCTGCAACAGCACGTGTCGGCTGCCAACGACCTGTCATCCATTCGGCAGGTCGTCACGGACCTGGGCGAGTTCGTGGGGCAGATGGGAAGCTCGATCCGGGAATCCCATGCCGAAATGACCACAGCCCACCACCGGCTGACCCAGGCGGAAGAGCAGATCAACGGCCTGCGCAGGAGTCTCGCCGAGACTTACGAAAGGGCGCGACGGGACCGACTCACAGGCACCTTGAACCGGTCGGGTCTCGAGGAGATTTGGCTGCGCGAAGTGGAACAGGCCAAAACCGGCGCAACGGATTTGAGCATCGGCATCCTGGACGTGGACAATTTCAAGGCCCTCAACGACACCCATGGCCACCAGGTCGGGGACGAAGCCCTGATCCACCTCGCCTCCATCATCCGCAATGCCCTCCATGGTACGGACACCCTGGCGCGCTATGGCGGTGAGGAATTCGTGGTGCTCCTGCCGGATGCCGATGAAAAAGGCGCGGAAGCCGTGATGACCCGCCTGCAGCGGGAACTGACCAAGCATTTCTTCCTGCACGGCAACGAACGACTGCTCATCACCTTCAGCGCCGGCGTCACGAAGGTACAGATCGAGCGGGACACCCTGATTTCGGCGGTGGAGCGGGCCGACAAGGCGCTCTACAAGGCCAAGAACGCTGGAAAGAACCGCGTGGTGGCAGGTTGACCGCTGCCGGCTGGGCGGACTGAAGGTTGGCGGAAAAACGAAGAGGGCCCGGCTGATGCCGGGCCCTCTTCATTGTTTGGTTGCGGGGGTAGGATTTGAACCTACGACCTTCGGGTTATGAGCCCGACGAGCTGCCAGACTGCTCCACCCCGCGTCGGAGAGGCGCGCATACTACCAAGGGTCCCCACACTGGTCAACTATTCGGCGGAAATTTCGCGCGCTCCGACTCCGCCGGCAGCATTCCTATAATCCGCCAAATGGAAAGTGAAGAAGAATCCAAGGAAGACGGGCGCCAGGGCATTCAATCCATCGAGGTGGGTGTGCCCCTGCTCGCGGTCCTCGCGGACCACGGCGGTCCGATGATGCTGCGCGACCTGGCCCAGGCGGCCGGTATGCCGCCGGCCAAGGCGCATCGCTATCTCGTGAGTTTCATGCGCACGGGGCTCGTGGCCCAGGACCCGGTCAGCGGCCGTTACGATCTGGGCCCCTTTTCCCTGGACCTTGGGCTGGCCTGTCTTTCCCGGGTCGATTCCGTGCGTACCGCGGTTCCGTTTCTGGAGCGCCTCAACGACGAGACGGGCGAGACCGTGGCCCTCGCAGTGTGGGGGAACCTGGGCCCGACATTCATCCGTTGGATCGAGGCCCGCCGGCCGGTAACGGTCAATTTGCGCACCGGCGCGGTCATGCCCCTGCTCCATTCGGCCACCGGCCTCTGCTTCGTCGCTTTCCTGGAAGCCGCCGCGGTCCGCGAGAAGACCCGAGAGGCGCTCGAACTGGCCGTCCGCGGCGAAGACCAGCGCCCGCCACGCGACCGGGATGAACTGGACCATATCGTGGCCGAGGCCAGGCACCATGGATTGACCCGCATGCTGGGCTCGCTGATACCCGGAATCAACGGCTTCGCCGCCCCGGTCTTCGATCACGAAGGCAAGATGGTCCTTGCGGTCACGGTCCTCGGACCCGCCGGACTCCTGTCCCCGGCCTGGGGAGGCCCGATCCCGCGCGCCTTGCGCAATACCGCCCTCGCGATCTCCCGGAACCTGGGCTGGAAGCCGGCAACGAGAACCGGCGATACCTGATCCGTTTCAGCCCTCGCAGGCGGAAACGGACGGCCCGGGTCATGCGGCGTATTGGGGATCGACCCGCCGGGCGAGAATTTCCTCGAGGGTTGCGCGAGCCCGGCCGAAATCCAGGACGGCGTCCTCATAGGCATCCCGTCCCAGAGTGTACGCTTCGACGCGCTCCGTGTCTATGCCAATCGCATGCAGTTCCAGGTATAACCGCTCACACTCCTCGAACAGCCGGTCGGCGATCAGGCGGCGGCGCATGTAGATGCGCGCCGCCTCCCGCGGCCAGGGCGTCATCTCCGCATAGCCGGGCACGTGGGGCCGGGCAACGGTCGCGAAATCCCCCCTCAGCAGTTCCCACATCGATGGCCAATCGGGTTCCCCGCCGACGTCGGGTGAATAGCCGAAACGGCGCAGCAGCGCCGCCCCACCCTCGATGAGTTGCCGCGGACCCGGAATGCCCATCAGACGGCAGCCGGTTCCTCGGCCTCGTAGCCCACGCGCATGTCGTAGTCGGCCTCGACGCCGGTCGGCATCACGAGACCGACCTCCTTCAGCCGGGAGTCCAGCAAATCCAGATATTCGGCCTGCAGTTCCTCCGGCTTCTTGACCTTCAACCCGAATTCGTAATAGATGTCGAACATCTGGGACTTCTTGTCCCCCGTCGATGGCCGTCCATAGAAGCCCAGGCCCATCTGCATGAATTTCGGTATCCGCCGCTGCATGTCCTCCCGGGTCTTGTCGCCGCCGAACTCGATGCAGCGCTTGGAGGCCCAAACGCCGAAGGCCAGGTGACCGTACTCCTCCTTGTGGATGCGCACGTTGACCCGGGCCCACGGCAGGTAGGAACAGTTCTGGTACTGACCCAGGAAGGCAACCGCCGCGGGCGTGACCACCGTGGAGAAGAGGGCCACGTCCTCCCAGCATTCGAAGAACTTGGACCAGTTCTCCTTGCGGAAGCCGTTGATCACGTTCACCTTTTTCGGGTCGGGATCGTCGGGGTGGTGGGAAAGCTCGAACAGGCGCGCGTTCACGTCCACCCCCAGGTCCTGCATGATGTTCCAGACGTAGAAGGCGTGCCCCATCTCCTCGAACACCTTCTTGGAGAGGCGGTAAGCCTCCTCGGGGCGCGTCGCGAAGCGATGGTTCTCGGCGACCCGCTGGGCCCCTGCGTACTCCGAATCAGCCTGGAAGGACATCAGGTTGAGCAGCGCCTTCTTGTAATCCTCGGGCAGAACGTCACCCTTGTCGTAAGTCTTGAAACCGGGCATCGAAATTCTCCTATCGGGATGGTCGCGGACACCCAGCGACCGGCATCGCCAATCCGAACGGCTGGGCAGAGCCGCGAACTATTTGACACATGTTTTTGTTGATGATTAAAGATACTGTATCACTTTAACACTGTCAATAGACCAGCAAAGGAGTCGCATTCAACGCATTTCTTCTATCAGGAGACGGGCCGCGCCCCAGAATACGCATCAACGCGTTACAACATGAATGTTCCAGTGGTATCATTTCGACATGAAGAAAAGTCGCATGATAAACGAATGGGTCGCGGATTTCCTGCGTCAGCATCCGATGCGCGCGAACTCCCTGATCATCACGATCTACGGCGACTTCATCGCACCCCATGGCGGCACCGTGTGGCTGGGAAGCTTCATCCGCCTCGTGGAACCGCTCGGACTCAATCCCCGCATGGTCCGCACCAGCGTCTTCCGGCTCTCGCGCGAGAAGTGGCTGGTGTCCGAACAGATCGGCAGGCGAAGCTATTACAGCCTGACCGCCACCGGGCGGCGGCGCTTCGAACATGCCTATCGTCGCATCTATGACGATCCGCGGCGGCCCTGGTCCGGCGACTGGCACCTCGTCATCTCCGGCAACGGGCTTTCGGCGCAGCAACGCGACAGCCTGCGCAAGGAACTGCTCTGGGAGGGCTTCGGCCTCATCGCGCCCGGCGTGTTGGCGCATCCATCGGCGGACAGCGAGTCGTTGATGGACATCCTGCAAGGCACCGGGACCCACGACAAGGTCGTCGTCCTCCAGGCGCGTTCCCTCGGTGCGTTGGCCAGTCGGCCGATGCAGGACCTGGTCAGGGATTGCTGGCGCCTGGAGACCGTCACCGCAGACTACCGGCGCTTCCTGGAACGGTTCCGGCCGGTTCTCCGGGCAATCACGTCGTCGAGCGGAGTCGAACCGGAACAGTGCTTTGCCGTGCGCGCCCTTCTCATCCACGAATTCAGGCGGGTGCTTCTGCGCGACCCCCAGTTGCCCCGCCAGCTCCTGCCCGGCGATTGGCCGGGAGACACGGCGCGGGAACTTTGCACCGCGCTCTATGCCGCCACCCATCGGGGGGCGGAGGAACACGTGATGCGGGTGCTGGAAACCGCCGACGGCCCCCTGCCGCCGGCCGCGCCTTACTTCTACGACCGTTTTGGCGGCATCCTCAGGAACGCCGAGATGAAGGTTTCAGCCTCATGATTTCTCCCTCCATTGCCATTCTCGGTGCGGGTCCGGCCGGCTGTTACGCCGCGGATCAACTGGTCCGCAAGGTTCCGGACGCCCGCATCGATGTGTTCGACCGTCTGCCGACACCGTTCGGCCTCGTGCGCGGAGGCGTGGCACCGGACCACCAGGGCACCAAGAGCATCGTCCGGCAGTTCGAACGCACGTTCCAGAAACCGAATGTGCGTTTCATCGGCCACGTGGAAATCGGGCGCGACCTCGAATTCCCCAATATCCAGGACGCTTACGATTCCGTGATCGTGGCCACCGGCGCCCTGGAGGATCGCGTCCTGGGCATTCCGGGAGAGGGGTTGCCGGGCGTGGTCGGTTCGGGCCGGTTCGTCGCCTGGTACAACGGCATCCCGGATGCGCCGGACCTGTCGCCCCTTCTCGCCGCCCGCTCGGTCGCCGTCATCGGCAACGGCAACGTGGCCCTGGATATCGTCCGCCTCCTCGGCAAGAGTCGCGCGGACCTGGAGGCAACGGACATGGCCCGCGACGCGGTAGAAGCCATCTCGACATCTCCCCTCGCGGACATCTGGCTGATCGGCCGACGGGGGCCCGCCGAGGCGAGTTTCACCTCGCCCGAGCTCGCCGAGCTCGGCGAACTCGCCCGGGTTTCCATCAGCGTCCACACATCCTCGCTTCCGGAATCCCCACCCGCCGGTATGGACGACGCGGCGGCGAGGATCGCATCGCGGAACCTCGAAATCCTGCGCGGGTTCGGCCAATCGCCGGCTGGTCGGCCGGTCCGCCTGCATCTGCTCTTTCACGCCGCGCCCGTCTGCATCTCGGGTGTCGGACGGGTGCAGGAGCTCGTCCTCAAGCGCACCGGGCCGCAGGGGCCGAATGCCTTGACGCTCGAGGAGGACCTCCGCGTGCCTGCCGACCTCGTCGTCAGTGCCGTCGGCTATCGGGGCCGGCCTTTGTCCGGCTTGCCCTTCGACGAAGCGCGGGGAACGGTCGCCAATCGGGACGGGATGGTGGCGCCCGGCGTCTACGCCACCGGATGGTGCCGACGTGGGCCGCGCGGCGTGATTCCCGCCAATCGCGCCGATGCGTTGGGTGTCGCGGACCGGGTGGCCGCCGACCTCGCGATGATGCCGAGACACGGCAGACCGGGCCCGCAAACGGTTGACCGGCTCCTGCAGTCCCGTGGCGTGGAAACCGTGAGTTTCGCCGGATGGAAACGAATAGATGCCGCCGAGGTGGCGCGAGGAACAGCGGCCGGTCGACCACGCGAGAAGATTTTCCACGCCGCAGAGTTGCTCGCCGTGGCAAACGCCACATGAGGAAGAGAATCGGGCGCAAAGGTCACATTTCCGCAACCGCGCGCGGACGGGTTTGAGGGACAATCGCTATCTGGTAGGCGCCGCGGTCGTGATCGTCGATACGCGCCCACCGCACGACTCTGGGAGAAGTGGTGCACCGGGTTCCACCCCAAATCTGCGAAGCGCTCGACTCGGCACGGCTGATGCCGATACCGCAGGTATTGGCCCGCCTGCTGACTCTCGTCGACGACGATCAGGCATCGGTCGCGGAGTTGGCGTCGGTCGTCGGCAGCGATCCCGCCCTGAGTGCCCGCATCCTGACCGCCGCCAATTCCGCCGCCCTGCGTCGTGGCCGGGAGTTGCGCAAACTCGCCGATTGCCTGGTGGCACTGGGCACCCGCCTCGTGAAGACCATCGCGGTCTCCCTTTCCGTCCAGTCGGTCGTGCAGAAACTCGCGCGCGGCGACGAATGGGACGTCTCCGGACTGTGGTATCACTCCCTCCTCGTCGCCGAGATTTCGCGCGCGATCGCCGTGACCGCGAACTACCGCAACGTCGACGAGGCCTACCTGACCGGCCTGCTCCACGATATCGGGGAAGTCGCGCTCGCCGGCGGTTTGCCCCGGCAATACCGTCCCCTGATTCGCCAGGCCGCGGACGAGGCAACGCTGGTGGATCTCGAGCAGCGGCAACTGGAAACGAACCACGGCGCCGTCGGCGCATGGATCGCCGACCAATGGCAGTTCGAGTCTTTCCTGGCCGATGCAATCCTCTTCCATCATTCCGAGCCCGCCGACGTGGCGTTCGCTGAACCCCTTACCCGGATCGTGTGGACCGCCCACGCGTGCGCGGAGGGAAAGCTCCCGACCGAACCGGCATCGGCCGGCATGACGCTGGACGCGGAGGCGTTGCTGGAGATTCGACGGCAGGCCATGACGCGGGTCGACGCACTCGCCACCGCCATGGGGATCGGAACCGTATCCCGCAATCCGGACGACCCCGCCCAATCTCTGCTGCGGTGCCTGATACCCGAAATGGATTCCGGCAAGGAGGGGCGGGCCAACGACCCGGTCATCGACGCGCTCGCCGGTTCCGTCTTGCTGCAGCCTCTCCAGCAAAACCTGTTCACGCTGGAAAGCAACGCGGAGATCCTCCTCTCCCTGCGGGAATCGGCACGCATCCTGTTCGGGGTTGCCCAGATGGCGTTCCTGCTGCCGACGGCCGATGGGAAGAACCTCTCCGGCGCGCGGGTCGGAGGACAGCCGCCGCTGCTGCAACGCCTCGAGATACCTCTGGATCCGGCGAGGAGCCTTCCCGCCCTCGCTGCGGCCAGGGGGGACGGCGCCTCAAGTTTCGAAACCGGCGCCACCACCCCATCACTGATCGACGTGATGCTGGCCCGGGCTCTGGGCACCGACGGCATCCTGTGTCTCGCCATGCACGCCGGCACGCAACTCGAGGGCGTCATGGTCTTCGGCCTGAGCAGCCAGCAGCAGCAACGGCTCGCCAAGCGCATGCCGTGGCTGGCCAGTTTTGCCCGCATCGCCGCCGTCAGCCTCGAGGCCTGGCGGCGGGCTCGCGAGGACAGGAAGCAGATCGAGGCCGAGGTGGCGGGCCGCTTCAAGGTGAAGGCCCGACAGGTGGCCCACGAGGCGGGCAATCCCCTCTCGATCATCCGCAACTACCTGGGCGTCCTGGGTCAACGGCTGGACGGCGACCTGAAGAACGAACTCGGCATCCTGAACGAGGAACTCGACCGCGTGACGAAGATCGTCCGCGGCCTGAGCGAACTCGAGAACGGCCCACGCGATGGCGGCGCGACCGACGTCAATCTGGTCATCCGCGAAATGCTCGCCATCTACCGGGAACCGCTGTTCGATTCATGTGGAATCGAGCTCGACCTCAACCTGGATCCGCGACTCGAGCCCGCCGACCTGCCGCGGGACCCCTTCAAGCAGATCCTGCTCAATCTGTGGAAAAATGCCTCCGAGGCCATGCCGCACGGCGGCCGGCTGGCGGTGTCGACCCTGGCGGCCATAGGCAACGACGGCGTCGCCCAACTGGAACTCGTGGTGGGCGACAGTGGACCGGGGCTGCCGGAGGACGTTCTTGCCCGTCTCTACCAACCCTTGGGCGCGGAGCGCAAATCCGGCCATCAGGGGCTGGGACTGTCCATCGTGTCGAAGCTGGTCCGTCAATTGGGCGGACAAGTCAGTTGCGCGAGCCGTCCCGGAATGGGTACCCGATTCACCCTGCTTTTGCCCAGGCCCCCGGCTGCAGGTCAAAACCACGCGAAAGAGAATTCTGGAGGACCGCGTTGAACACCTTTGCCGACCCCAACCTGACCACACCGCCCGCGGAGCCGCCGGAACTGCACAGAATTCTCATCGTGGACGACGAGCCGCGCCTGCGCGAAAGCCTGGCGCTGCTGCTCGCCGCCGAAAAACGCGAAATCCGCCAGGCCGGCAACGGGGCCGAAGCGATAGCGGAATTCGGCCACGGCGATTTCGACCTCGCGCTGCTCGATCTGCGTCTGCCGGACATGTCGGGCCTCGACATCATGGACTGGCTGCACCGGAACAAGATCTCGCCGGCAATCATCGTGGTCAGCGCCGACGATCACATAGAGTCGGCGATCGCCGCCCTGCGCAAGGGAGCGGCCGAATACGTGCGCAAGCCCTACGAGCCCGAGGCCATCTGCCGCACGGTCGAGAACCACCTCGTCAAGCGCAGCCTGGAACGCCGCCATGCCCTCCTGATGGCCCGCCTCGAGCAGTCCGAGCGGCTGCACCGTTTCCTGGTCGAGCAGTCGCCGGACATCATCTACACGCTCGACAACGCCGGCCGCTTCATGTTCATCAACAGTCGCATCGAGCACCTGCTTGGTTATGACAAGGGCGAACTGGTCGGCAAGCACTACTCGACCATCGTGCACGAGGAAGACCGGGAAAGGGCGCGCTACGCCTTCAACGAACGGCGCAGCGGCTACCGTGCCACCTCGAATGCGGAGATCCGCCTGAAGTGCAAGAACGACGGATTCCGGCATTTCGACAACCGGTTCATCGTCGCCATGCTGAGTTCGGTCGGCATCTACGAGGAGGACGACGGCAACCCCATGCAGCGTTTCATGGGGACCTACGGCGTCGCCCGGGACATCACGGAACGCAAGAAGGCCGAGGAGACGATCAGCTTCCAGGCTTTTCACGACCTGCTGACGCACCTGCCCAACCGGAACCTGTTCCGTGACCACCTGGAACTCGCCATGGCCCGGGCCCGGCGCCAGGGCAGCATGGTCGGCATCATGTTCGTGGACCTTGACCGCTTCAAGCTGGTAAACGACACCTACGGGCACGCCGAGGGAGACGCCCTGCTCAAGGGTTTCGCCCAGCGCATGCGCAACTGCCTGCGCGAGAGCGATACGCTCGCCCGCCAGGGAGGTGACGAATTCACGGTCGTCCTCCCGGATCTCGCCTACCCGGAAGATGCTGCCGTCATTGCCGAGAAGTTCTTCCACTCGCTCAAGGAGCCCTTCGTGATCGCCGGGCAGGACTTCCGGGCCACCGCGAGCGTCGGCATCGCCGTCTATCCCCGCGATGGCGAGGACGCCGACAGCCTCATCAAGCATGCCGACATCGCCATGTACCAGGTGAAGGCCAAGGGCCGCAATGGCTACCAGTTCTTCACGGCGGCCATGAGCGAAAGCTACCAGACCCGCCTTTCGATGGAGAACGACCTGCGGCGTGCGCTGGAGCAGAAGGAATTCGAATTGCATTTCCAGCCGCAGGTCAGCGTCTCCGAAGGGCGCACCGTCGGCATGGAGGCACTGATCCGGTGGCGCCACCCGGAACACGGCCTGATCGACCCGGGAAGCTTCGTCAATCTCGCCGAGGAAGCCGGACTCATCCGGGACATCAGCGACTGGGTGCTCGAGCAGGCCTGCGCCCAGCTCGCCCGGTGGCGGCAGGGTGCGGCGTCCGAGCTGCGCATGTCCGTGAATCTGTCACCGAAGGATTTCGAACGGTCCGACCTGGTGGACCGCGTGCTGCGGCAGACCAAGGAGCACGGGATTCCCGAAGGGGTCCTCGAGGTGGAGATCACCGAGAACCTTTTGCTGAAGGATGCCGAAAGCGTCATCGAGAAGGTCCGGCGCCTGCGCCAGGAGGGCATACGCGTGTCGATCGACGACTTCGGGACCCGCTATTCCTCCCTGAACTATCTGCGGCGCTTCCCCATCTCCAGCCTGAAGATAGACCAGTCCTTCGTGCGCAGCCTCGGCGAACCGGACGGCACGGAGGCGATCATCCGGGCCATCGTGAGCATCGCGGAAGGTTTCGGACTCCATCTGGTGGCGGAGGGCGTCGAGAACTACGGCCAGCTGGCCGCACTCACCGACATGGGATGCGACGAGGTCCAGGGCTATCTGTTCAGCCGGCCCCTTCCGGCCACGGAAGCCGAGGCTTGGCTCCGGCAGGGCAAGACCACGGTCCCGGTGGCGCACTGAGCAATGGTGCCGACAGTCTGACTCGAACAGACGACCTACCGCTTACAAGGCGGTTGCTCTACCAACTGAGCTATGCCGGCGATACTCCCGTGCGTGGCCGGCCTGGTTGGCCGGCGCGGCCCGGATTGTAGCCCAATGCGGTCCGACGCCTGCAACCGGGGAATCCGTAAGCCGTCGGTCTGCATGCGGTCCGATTCCGCCGCCCCCTGCCCGGCGCCGCGCCGTTTCCGCCACACGGCCGCAATTCAGCGGAATTCCGGCTCAGAAAATCGCGACACAAGCGAATTTCGCGGGACTAGAATGTCGTTGGCTTTACGCCTTTGGGCCATGACTATTCCGAGGAGACTCCTGCATGAACAAATCCGAACTCATTGAAGTTGCCGCCAAAGAAGCAAGTATCAGCAAGGCCGCCGCGGAGCGCGCCCTGTCCGCAATGATCGGCGCCGTCGTCAAGGCGGTGGCCAAGGGCGATTCCGTGACCCTCGTGGGATTCGGAACCTTCAAGTCCTCCAAACGTGCCGCCCGCACGGGCAAGAATCCGAAGACCGGCGCACCCATCAAGATCGCCGCGACCACCGTTCCCAAGTTCACGGCAGGCGCCGCTTTCAAGTCCACCGTCGCGGGCAAGAAGGGCGCCAAGAAGAAGTAATCCGCACAGGCAGTTGCGCGCGGCCCGCCGCTGGCGGGCCTTTGTTTTTCCAGCGCTGGCTAGGGTCTGTCTCGTTCGGGCGACGCGTGCCCCGGGCCCTTCGGGTTGTCGTCGAATGCGGCGCTCGCTTTGTCGCGAGACTCGCGAAGGGGAGCCACCCTTCGCTTCGTCTCGCTTCGCGCAATCATCCGCATTTGACGGCGACGCACGCGCCGACTGAATGACAACAGACCCTAGAACAACGTTCCGGCCATCTGGCGGTCGCGGGCCAGCAGCTTCTCCAGGCCCCGTTTCACCTCCTGGGTCGCCCCCCATCTCGCCGCATGGTCGATGAAGGCAGCCAGAGCCTCCGGCAGGGGTTGCGCGAGTTCGGACCAGAGGGTCCGGAACTCGCCGAACTTCAGGTGGAGCGCCGACAGGCGCCCGCCAGCCATCGGCACGAGCGTGACCTCCTGGCCGTCGTTGCGGATCACGATCGCGGTGTTGCGATGGGTGTCGGTGACGAGCATGGCGCGAATTTAGCGCGCCGCCGCGCCGGGCGCTCGGCCGAATTGCCTGCGGAATACCGGCGAGTTCCGTTCATCGCACGCACGGCGCAATGGATCCGGCGTCCTGCCGGACGAGTGCCGGCTGTCCGATTCCGCTAAACTGAACACGACCTGCGGCGGCCCGTCGGGACCGGCGCACCCACCGCCGAATCCACCGCCGCCACCCCATGGCCGTTCGACCGAGCAGCAAGGATCCCGCCCTGCGCCTCCTCTTCGTCGCCGCGGACGAAGCCGGCGTGTCGGACGTCGTCGAACCGTTCCGGGCCGCCGGCTACGAACCCCAGGCCGGCCGCGCGCGCGACGCGGAGGAACTGAGAGCGATGCTCGCCGCGCAGACCTGGGATGCGATCATCTGTGCCAATGGCATTCCCGGACTGTCGTCGCTGGCCGCCCTGCGGCAGATGCAGGACACCAAGCTGGACCTGCCCTTTCTCGTGCTGTCGGCCACCGGCGAGGAGAAGTCCGCGATCCGGGCCATGAAGGCCGGCGCCCACGATTGCGTGGCGCGCGACCGCATGGAGCGCCTCGTGCCGGCCGTCGAGCGGGAGGTGCGCGAGGCGCGTCACAGGGCGGACCATCGCGCCGCCCTCGAGATGCTGCGCGACAGCGAATCCCATTTCCGCGCCCTCGCCTCGAACCTGCCCGGCATGGTCTTCCATCTCGTGCGCGACGCGGATGGCGGCCTGCGCTTCCTGTTCGTCAGCGAGGGCTGCCGGGTGTTCGGTTTCAAGCAACCGGAACTGCTCGCGTCGGCCGGCCGTTTCCTCGATGCGCTCCAGGCGGACGACCGGTTGGCGCTGGAACGGACCATTGCGGAGTCGGCCGCCGCGGGGTCCGTGCTCAACTGGGAGGGTCGGCTGCGCGTGCGCGGGCCGGGGCGATGGATCAACCTGCGCTCGGTGCCCCAGCGCGACGCCGCCGGGCTGATCCACTGGCACGGCATCGTCACCGATATCACCCGCAGCAAGGAGATCGAAGCCGAGTTGCGCCGCTCGCGGGAGCAGCTCTCCGAACTTTCCAGTTACCTGGAGGGTGCCAAGGAGGAGGAACGGGAACGCATCGCCCGGGACATCCACGACGAACTCGGCAGCCTGCTGGTGGCGATCAAGATCGAATCCTCCCTGCTCGCGAGCAAGCTTCCCACGACCCCTGCGGGCCTGCGCGACAAGGCCCAGGCCATCGAGGCGTTGCTCGACCAGGCCATGGGAACGGCGAGCCGGGTGGCGCGCGAACTGCGTCCAGGCATCCTCAAGGAATTCGGTCTGCCGGCGGCGATCGAGTGCCAGGTGGAGGATTTCGCCCAGCGCACCGGCATCGCCTGCCGGTCGCAGTGCGACGACGACGGAATCGAGCTGGACGAACGCGCGTCGCTGGCGCTGTTCCGGATCGTCCAGGAGACCCTGACGAACGTCGCGAAACATGCGCATGCCTCGCTGGTGGTGGTGCGGCTGCGCCGCGATCACGGTAAGATCACGCTGGAAATCCGGGACAATGGACGCGGCATCAC